>NZ_VPDM01000001.1:0-233576 GCF_013417645.1 Acinetobacter sp. YH12236 | reverse complement strand
TACAGGAAGGGAAGCATTTAAGGAGTAAACAACCTGCCTTGATTTATCAAGAATTATGGGGAGTCTTTATTGCCTATAATATTCTAAGAAGACAAATGAAATATATGGCGCAACGTGCAAAAGTCAGTCCTTTGAGAATGAGCTTTCATATTACCTCTATTGCTATCCTTAACCTATTGAAGTTTGATTCTTTGGCTTCCGCAGGTAATTTGCCTAAACATCTAGAAAGTTTAATGGAAAAATCTAAAAGGTATGTTTTACCGAAAAAAAGAAGTAGAAACTACCCACGAGTTGTGAAAGGGAAACCACAGAAATACCCAAAAAAATGCCAGTCAATCTCTTAACTGACTGGCATTACTCCATCTGGAGGCTTTTTTCATGCTGCAATTATTTTCTAACTCGGCGATATCCTGCCAGACCTAATAATCCGAACAATCCCCAAATTCCAAATGAACCACCACCACTTGATGATGTATTGGTATTTTTAGCCGTATTTTTTAAGTTAATTCTTGCTGTATCTGACATCAACTCATCTGCATCAAAAACATGATACTGCATATCATAATCTGACTGACTAAAAGTATTTTTCACACTAAAAGTCAATTTTCCACCATAACAGGTTTCACCTGCAAAATTCCCTGGGCATGGTCCTTCTCGCTCTGCAGAAAGGATTACTCCAGCAGGAAGCTTGACAATGCGAATTGGAATCTCACGACCATCTTTATCACGATAGAAAGCAGCCTTGCCATTCATCCGTGGACCATCACCATCATCGCTGTCATTCTCTAATGGATTCACAGTTACGGTCAGATTATTTTCTGCGCTAATTCTATATTCATCATTTTTTACAATCGGTTTAATATTTACAAATGCGCCCTGCAAAATACCTGTACTGCTGGCACCTGTCTGCTTGTCTTTAATTGTATAACGGCAATACTCCGTATCCGAGAGACTGGTTACTTTGCCATCAGTACGATACATCATGATACGGTTTAAGTCAGGCTTCCATTCACATTTTAAATTTGGATCATTAGGCGCACCTTGAACAATTAATGAACTGCCTGATCCAGATAAAGACCCTACACCTAAAGATTGCACTTTAATTTCATAATTTTGTGAATTTAATGCTTTAGCTTGTACTTGAGAATTATTCAAAGTTTCTTGAGGCATGACCAAACTAAATGGATTAACGTATATGGCACGATATTTCTGGTATTGCTTGGTATATTTTAAAAGATCCTCATATTCTTTTAGCTCTTCCTTTAAGCCCTGTATTTCCTCAGGTTTTGTATTCTTATCGGCCAGAATAGAATTAATATCATCAATATTTTCCTGATAATAATCCAGCAACTCTGTTAAAGAACTATTTTTTAGGCCAGAAATATCTGCTGCAGTTAAGCGCCGGATTTCTACCGACCCAATTTCACAGGAATTTTTTGCGTCCGGATTAAATAATAAGGTTGCCTTAGTCAACCGCTCAATTCCACGCTGATCAGTTTCTTCACAACTTTCTGTACCGATATTGACCAGATCCGTATTCGATTGTCGATCAATAGGATAATACATCCCTAAATAACGGTTATTTACAGAAGGTTCGATATAAGCAGTTAATAGATCTGTGATCTGATTACTGGATACATCAATATTCGTTGAAACACTGTTTTCTGCCAGTTCAGGTAATATACAGCGTGAGGAACCACTTGTATGAATCGCATTATAAGCAGTAAATAAATCTACACCTTGTTCTTTACTTGGATTCCCACCATTCAAGGCATATTCACAAGACAAGCCCTGGTTAAAGGCCAACACGTTATAAGCCAGACTCGAATTACCAGTATTGTCATAAAAGATGGTAGAGCGAGCAGTATTTTCGACAATCGTGTTATTAATGGCACTAAAAGTGAAGAAAGAACTTAATGGACGGCTGATTTCATTAGCCATTCGGAAAATATGACCTGTAGTACTGGTCGTATTTTTTGCAATCGTAGAGTTACTAATATCAGCTTTGGCATAACCACAGAAGTCCAGAATACTGGCCGTATCAGTAGAACCATTTTTGACAATGCTGCTTGCGCTAATTTCTAGCTTGGTCTCTGTACTGCCCAAATTCCCCACACAATCCATAGCCAAGACACTGCCATATGTAGCTGCTTTATTCTGATGAATTAAGGAATCCTGAATCCTGATAACTTTTTCATTATTCATCGCTACTGCATAAATTGCTCCCCCTTCTGCAGCCGCTCGTGAATTTACAATTTCACTATTCACGAGGCTTAGAGGACCGGCGACATAAAATGTTCCACCATTACCTTTATCCAGACTGGTTTTTGCAGCATAACCATCTTTCAGGATGACACCATTTACCACCATGCTGGCTTGGCTAGCGACCGTATTAAATAAGCGAGTTTTCCCTTGGCCTGAAATGGTGGTTGTTAAAGCCTCACGTGTTGGATATAAAAAGGTAATAGGGCTTCTTTGAGTATAATTGAAGGGTGATTTTCCCAAAATATTGACATGGGATTCAACAATAATTTCACTATTGAGTTTGTATTCCCCAGCTTCGAGTTGGATGACATCTGGAGCGGAACCATCATTACGCAATGTACGGCCAACATTGCATCCTCCATAGGATTTATCCAGCTTGGCTGTCTTAATGGCTTCACGCAAGGAACAGGCATTGGTATTTTCCCCGTCCTCGTCAGCAAATGTAGTGACATATATGGTTTTATCTTCGGCTGCCATTAAACTCATGGCAGATAAAATCATGGCTGCAAGCAGTCCTTTTTTATAATTTTTCATGATTTTTCCTTAATCTTTTAATCTGCGACGTAGGCCGATCAACCCTATCAAGCCCATTAAGCCAGCGATTCCCCATGCCCCACCAGAGGTTTTCACAGACTTGTCTTTCATTTCATTTTTAGGTTCCTGTACAATCTGGGTACTTAAAACCAGATAAGGTTTGGACTTATTAAATCGTGTAGATGAAGTAACTACCTGAATTTCAAAAATGTCAGCACCATGCCATTGTGAATCTGGGGTATAAACAACATTCCCATCAATATCAATGACTGTTTTGCCCTTGGAAACAGTTTTGGTTTGGATAACCTGTAAGCAGCCATCTTGCCAAGGCTCACCCTTTGGATTCTCTCCAATAATGTTATTGCATTGCTCTTTAGGAATTAAATCACTATCTCCTAAAGCAGATTCAATTGAAAACTTTGCAGTCTCTCCTTTTAGAAGATCCTGTCCAACCAGACTGGTAGATGTTGGAACTGTAATTTCAATCGCACCACGGTCACAAAATAAGTTATCCAGTAAACGGTCTACACCGCGTTGGTCTGACGCCTCACAGCTGACTGAAGGATTGCTGCTATTGTAGCTAGTCCCTCTATTTACAATCGGTGAATCACTAACCTGATTATAATTCAACAGGATACGAGGACGTAGATAGCCCAAGAACTGATCTTTAGGAACGCTATAAGGACATAGAATAGCATCGCTATTTTGTTTTAAATTTAGACAGACACCTTCACTTTGATCTGAAGCCTCTGCAAACAAGCGAGTACCTGTCCAGATCTGGTTTGGATACGCAGCATCACCTGTACCACAAGATGCTGTTACCAGGTTATTGTGAATCGTACTTTTATCCGTAGTTTCAATCTGACAATCCTGCGTACCATTTCTTAAAATAATACTGTTCGCCACATAGGCTTTACCATTCGGGGCACTAATACGTAGTGCTGTACCTGTATTATCCACTATAGTCAGGTTGTTGATTCCCACCCCATCAATCACATTGATCAGTGCTCCCTTATTTTTTAACAGGGTACTGCTTAGGACTTCAGCATTAATGGATTGAATATCGGCAGGATTATCGACTTGGCCCGCTGTATAAATATTGGTAGCATTATTATTCAGCGTCTGGTTATTCTTTAAAACGCTTTGATAAACCAGAAAGTATGGAAGCTGGCTATAGAGTATGCCACCCTGTTGCGCCTGATTATTTTCAATCAGGCTGGTTTTTATTTCGGCAAAAGCAATCAGATTCTGGCCAAATTTCCCCACATTATAAATGGCACCACCTTGACTCGCAGCTCCCTTGTATAAGCGGCTGTAATCAATCACCAATTTACCTTTATTATGAATTAGGCCACCTTGTTCGGCACAGCTGCTTTTACCGCAACCTTCAAGGTCGAGTTCTTTTAAATTGACTTGAATCAGCTCTTCATCATTGCTAATACGGAAGAGATTATCTGTCCCTTTCATTTGAATATGAGCGTTATATAACCCCATTACCTTATCGGTACTACTAAATTCACCATCTACTTCTGCGATAGATTTAATCGTTACTGATTTCTTGATCGGGATATGCTTATTCAGTACATAGGTCGTTTTTTCTTTTAAGATAATGGTGCCAATAGCATTTTCGCCACCACAGCCCATATAACCTTCTTTAGCCAGGCCACGATTCACATATTCAACAGCTTCTCGAAGTGAACATTCCTTGTCATCTTTTTCAATATCTTCTGTGGTAGTTACAATAATTTCTGCACTATATGCCTGCCCCGCCATACATAGCAAAGCCATGCCTATGCTCTTCTTGAGCATACCCTTCTCCTTAATTTTTTATTTCTTTCTTTTTCTTCTAAAGTTGCATCTTCCTTGCAACAGCGAATTATTTTGCCTTACTTTCGCATAGACTGAGTAATTACTCAAGATGTTTTATAATTTAACGATATTCATCAATTAATGCATAAATCTGCCGCAGGTTAGCATTGCTGACCTTCAGCTTTTCGCCTTTAAGTAATTGAATAATCTGTTCTAATGTTTGTAGAAGCACGGAAGTTTGATGTGGTCCGTGATTTAGCAAATAATCAAAAATCTGTGGGTCAAGATGAATACCACGTCGGTCCAATACCGAGGACACCAAGGCAAATCGGTCCGCATAAAGACTGCCATTTGGGACACGGACACTAACTGCCTGCGTGAGTCGGGACTGCAAATCGGGCAATTCAAGCTTTAACTCAATGGGTGCAAAACGGGAAGAAAATACCAGCTGACCACCGCCTTCATCATTATAATTAATCAAGTGAAAAACGGCGCGTTGCCAGTGTGGAACCCCACTAATGGCTTCAATATCATCCAGTGCGATCAGGTCAAACCGGTCCAGCGAAGTAATCGCTTCAGTAGGCGCATCCAGAAGCTCCAGCAAAGACACCTGTATAGCAGTCTTACCGATTTCCAGATAAGAATCACAAATGGCAGAGAGTAAGTGACTTTTCCCTGTTCCAGCTCCGCCATACACATAAAAGCGGCTGATTAGGCCTGCATGCAGCTGTCGGACTGCATCAATTACATGCCCCCATCCCGGGCCCGAAAAATCACTAATTCGAGCATCGAGTTGAGGTTCTATATCTAGCTGCAATTGACGCATATGATTCTGATGGCCTTATGAGTCTTTATGAAGAGGTACATCCATCTTACTTGATTTCTCTCCCTCTTGCAGTGGTTTTGCTTCTGACTTTTTCATTTCAATATCAACATCTAAGTCTGAAGTTTCTACGCTTATGGAACCTGTAGCCGGATCATTCATAATGACAGCCTGATTTCCATAAAAGTGTGTATGTTCGTAATATTCACGTGCATGTCGCAATAGAACCACAATGACGGCTGCAACCGGCAATGCAATCAGCATTCCCATGAAACCCGCCAGTTGAGCACCCGCCAGTACCGCAAATACAACTGCTACTGGTGATAAGCCAATTTTATCGCCAAGCAGGAATGGTTGCAGTACATAACCTTCTACCGCCTGACCGACCATAAAGACCACACCAACCAGAACCAGTTGCCACCAGTCAATCCCAAACTGCAGGAAAGTTGCAATCACAGCCGCAATAATACCGACAGCAAAGCCCAGATAAGGAATAATACTGGCCAGGCCTGCCACCATACCGATAATCAAACCGACTTCAAGACCAATCAGTTGTAAGCCCACTGCATAAACAATTCCCAGCAGAATCATCACCAGAAACTGTCCTTTGACAAAGGCGCCCAGCACACTGTGGCATTCACCTACAATTCTTAAGGTGCTTTCTTCATAAGGGCGTGGAATCAGGCGACGCAAGCTTTCCAGCATACGATCCCAATCCAGCAGGAAATAGAATGCAATAATTGGAATCAGGACAATCGTACCGCCAATCTGCAAGAAGTTAATTCCAGATTGTGCAAGGCGTAGCAGGAAGGCCTGAATACTGTCAGCACTATAATTGGTTTGCACATAGTCCATGACCACATCAGAAATCTGTGTGGTATCAATTTCCATTTCAACGACATTGAAGGTATTCGACAACCATGGCAAAAAGGTTGAATTAATCCAGCCAATGACCGCAGGTATATTGTCACGCGCATAAATCAGCTGCTGCCAGATCAACGGCACCAGATACCAGATCGCCAGGATCATAACGATCCCGATTCCAGTAAAAACGATACTAATAGAGAGCCAACGCGGCAGACCGATATCGTGCAGTTTATCTACCAGCGGGCTGAACAGATAAGCCATTAAAAACGCTGCAACAAATGGAATTACAACGGGTTTTAGTAAATATAGAATCCACAACAACAAAGCTATCCCAGCTAGGATAAACACGCGACGCAATGTGCGATCTACCATAAAGTTTCGCCTTCTCTCTATTAATCGTTATAAAAAGTAAAATATTTTAATAAAGATAGCATTTTAGGGCATAAATACCATAAGAGTTTTGCATATTCAGGTTATAATCCCCCGCGCGAATGCGGAGACTTCATTATGAGCAACTCAACTTCTACCCCAAACACTGGTTTAAGCTACAAAGATGCAGGTGTCGATATTGAAGCGGGCGACGCGTTAGTCGACCGAATCAAGTCCGTCGCTAAGCGTACTAAACGTCCTGAAGTAATGGGCGGATTAGGCGGTTTCGGCGCCCTTTGTAAAATCCCTAAAGGTTATGAAGAACCTGTTCTCGTATCAGGCACAGATGGTGTTGGTACAAAATTACGTCTGGCACTGAATTTGAACCGTCATGACACCATTGGTCAAGATCTGGTTGCAATGTGTGTGAACGACCTTCTCGTTTGTGGTGCTGAACCACTCTTCTTCTTGGACTATTATGCGACTGGTCACCTAAATGTGGACGTGGCTGCAAATGTCGTAACAGGAATCGGTGCTGGCTGTGAACTTGCAGGCTGTGCACTGGTTGGTGGTGAAACTGCTGAAATGCCAGGCATGTACGAAGGTGAAGATTACGATCTTGCAGGCTTCTGTGTCGGTGTAGTTGAGCAAAGCAAAATTATTGATGGCTCTAAAGTAAAAGCGGGTGATGTACTTATTGGTGTTGCATCTTCTGGTGCACACTCAAACGGTTATTCGTTGCTTCGTAAAATTCTTGAAGTTAAAAATGTTGACCTGAATCAAATCGTTGATGGTCGTCCACTTGCTGATGTTGCAATGGAACCAACACGCATTTATGTGAAATCTATTCTTGAACTGCTAAAACAGGTTGATGTACATGCGATGGCACACATCACGGGTGGCGGTTTGCCAGGCAACCTGCCTCGCGTATTACCAAACGGTGCTCAAGCAGTCGTAAATGAATCTTCTTGGGAATGGCCTGAGCTGTTCAAACTCCTTCAACGCGAAGGCGGTGTAGAACAGTTTGAAATGTATCGTACCTTTAACTGTGGCGTAGGTATGGTTCTTGTTGTTGATGCAGCCGAAGCAGACAAAACTGTAGAGTTACTCAACGGTTTGGGTGAGAAAGCATGGACCATGGGTCATATTGCAGATAATGCCGAGTCTGTAGAAGGCGCTGACGAAAAAATCCGTGTGATCTTCGCGTAATTCGCATGATTAAAATTGCTGTACTTGTTTCAGGCAGTGGATCGAACCTGCAAGCCCTGATAGATGCCAATCTGTCAGGGGAAATTGTCGGAGTGCTTTCCAACAAGCCTGAAGCATTTGCTTTAGAGCGCGCTCATAAAGCAGGAATTCCGACCGCAGTCATTGAACATAAGCAGTATCCAAGCCGGGAAGCTTTTGATGATGTCATGCATCAGCAGCTTCTGGACTGGGATGTTGATCTAGTGGTACTTGCGGGCTTTATGCGAATTTTAAGTGAAAAATTTGTGAAAGCCTGGGAAGGGAAAATGCTGAATATTCACCCTTCTCTTTTGCCACATTACAAAGGCATGCATACCCATCAGCGTGTCCTGAATACTGGTGATGTTCTGCATGGTTGTACAGTGCATTATGTCACTCCTGAACTGGATGCCGGCCAAGCCTTAGCACAGGGTGTGTTAAAAGTATCGCATCAAGATACGGCTCACACTTTAGCTCAGCGGGTACATGTACTGGAACATCTGATTTACCCACAAGTGGTAGAATGGATCTGTAATGGGACAATTCAACATACTGAACAAGGTGTGTTGTATCGTAATGCAAAAATGCAAGAACCTGTTCAATTCTGCAAATTCTAAAAGTCCAAATATAAAAAACGCATCCTCGGATGCGTTTTTTTATTTCTTTAGATGAGGTGAACTTTAAGCAGACAGTTGCTGAATCAGTTGTTTGACCAGACTCGCTACTTGCTCAGGCTGCTCTAATGGGAACATATGCCCACCATCTACTACTGTAAATGGAATGCCAAATTTCTTTTGCACTTGCTGCGGAAATCTGCGCGCCAAAAATGGACCTTTCTTGGCAACCACCAGATGTACTGGTACTTTTGGTTTTGCCTGAGGTAACCACCATAGCGATGGATTGGTTCTAAAGATATTCACTTCATCCATTTTAGGAATAGTGAGTTCAACTCCACCTCGAACCGGATCATCCTTTAAAGCATAGTCAATATAAGCCTGGAAGCAATCTGCATCAAAATCCTGATAAAAGCCTTTTGGACGTAACAGTTCAGCTGCCTGTTCCCGAGACTCCCAATGATCACGACGGCGTTTCGACAAACCTGCAGGTGACATCTGGTCCAGTGCTTTTAAGCGAAAAGTTTTTGCAATATGCAACGCAAAGGCTTCTTTGCCCATGATCATCGGCGGATCAAGCATAATCATTTGCGAAAAAAGTTCCGGACGCTGTAAGGAGGCCTGAAAACTCAGGACTGAACCTAATGAATGCCCCAAACCAATTACCGGACGTCCATGAGATTGGCGCACAATACTGTCAATCACCTGCTGAGTCAGACTTTTCCAGTGATTATCAATCGGATAACGCTTATCAGGCCCTAATAACGGCACATAGATAATATCGTAATCATCTTGTAGTCCTTCAAACAGCTTTTGATAGACTTTAGATGGCACGCCATTGGCGTGCGCAAAATGAATCAATGGTTTCATTGTAAGGTCGTTTTATTTTCTGACTGAAGTTTCTGTGCCACTGAAGTTGCAATTCCTTCACCAATCGATGAACCCATACGACCCAGTACTGACTCAAATGGACTATATTCAATAGTGTAGTTCAGTGCTTTTTCAGTTTTTAGTTCACGCTTCAAAGTATTTAAACTGCCAATACGGTCTGCAATACCCAATTTCACCGCCTGTTCACCGGTCCAGAATAGACCTGAGAAAATAGCAGGATCAGTCGATTTTAATTTAGCTCCACGTCCCTGCTTTACAGCATTAATAAAGTGACCATGCACATTATCCAGCACACCTTGTACATGCGCTTTTTGCACAGGATCAACCGGCTGTGTCATGGACAGCAAAGCTTTATTTTCACCTGAAGTCATGGTGCGGTCTTCAACTCCAAGTTTTTGCAGCAGGTTATTCACACCATAGTTCGGCATGATCACACCAATTGAACCGACCAGACTCGATGGATTGACAATGATTTCATCTGCAGCGGATGCAATATAGTAAGCACCAGAAGCTCCGGTATCACCAATCACGGCATAGAGTTTTTTCTCAGGATGCTGTTTTTTCAGATACTGGATTTCCTGCCAGATTTCATCTGACTGGACTGGTGAACCACCCGGTGAATTAATATTTAAAACAACAGCCTTACTTTGCTTGTTTTCAAAGGCTTTTTTGAGTGATTTGATGGTATTGCTACTATTTACGCTTTGCTTGTCTGCGGCAATCGTGCCAATAATATCAACCACAGCAATGTGTGCACCTGCGCCTGCACTTGGATCAGAAGCACTCATGCTACAGCCTTTACCCAGCGCAAGAATGACAACCAGCAGATAAGCAAAGGTTAGAAATTTAAAGAAGATCCCCCAGCGACGTGCCCGTCGTTGCTCTTCTACTGAAGCTAAAACTGCTTTTTCCAGCAGTTTCCATTCTGGGCCAGTCGGTTTAACTGGTTGTTGCGTATTTTGTATTTGATTTTCAGGTTTTGGTGGCCAATCGGACATAAATAATCCAATAAATTAATTTATATTGAACCCATTATATACACCGAAAAGGGTAATTCTGTCTAAAGAAACCGTTTTCGCCTATAATAAGTGCTATTCTTTTTTATTTTATCAATATTACAACTCAATGACTGAACGCAGCTCAAAGAATTCAGCTTACGGTTTACTCAAATATATTAGCCGCCAACCGCTTTCAGTTTCCCGATGGATTGCGCGTATTCTTGCCTTAATCGTTAATATTTTTAAAGTTTCTAAAACTTCTGATGTAATTCGCCTGAACCTTGAGATCAGTTTGTCTGAACTGTCGACACAGGAAAGAGAACGGATTACCCGTGCCGCGATTCGCAATGAACTGATGTCTTATTTCGAATTTTTCAGTATTTGGGGTTCGAGTAATCAGAAAAATATTGAGAGAGTGCATAAGGTTATAGGCGAAGATTTACTGCATGATGCCTTGGCACAAAATAAAGGTCTGGTACTAATTGTGCCGCACTTTGGCACTTGGGAAATCATGAATGCCTATGTTGCGCAATTCACTTCAATGACCATCATGTATAAGCCTGTAAAAAATCAGGCAGCGGATCAGTTTGTACGTGCAGCTCGTAGTCGCGAACAGGCCAATCTGGTGCCGACAGATGAGTCTGGTGTACGACAGATTTTCAAAGCCTTGAAGCAAGGTGGCACCACTGTCATTCTGCCGGATCATACACCCAACGTTGGCGGTGAATATATTCCTTACTTTGGTGTTCCTCTAGCTACCAGCAATCTGAGTGCCAAGCTGATCCAGAAAACTAAAGCTCGTGCCCTGTTCCTTTATGCCCTGCGTAATGAGGATGCTGGCTTTGATATTCATATCGAGGCCATAGATGAAAAAATTTATCAGGGAAATGCTAATCAAGGTACAGGCATCATCATCAACACGATTGAAAACCTGATTCAGCGTCATCCTGAACATTATCACTGGAGCTATAAACGCTTTAGAGCTCACGAAGATCTGGGAAATATTTATAAGCTTGATCATAACCAAGCTTTGTCCAAAGTGAACCAGTTAAAAACTTCTAATCTGGCTGCTGTTGAACCATCTCTAGAATCAGTCAGTTAGATTTTGTTTTTGTAACCATTTCCAGCGACTTCTTTCAGTTTCTAGAATGATTTGAGTTCCTTGCTGATGAAAATGCAGGCTGCCATGCTCTGCTGTAGTCAATAGAGGAATATCCAATTCTTTGAGACGCTGTTGAGTCAACTGACTTGGATGCCCGTAACGATTAAATTTTCCAGCAGACGCAATCGCCAGTTTAGGACGATAGTGCTGCAAGAATTGATAAGCTGAACTGTGCTGACTGCCATGATGGCCTAAGACCAAGACATCCACTTTTAAATCGGGGTAGTCTTTGAGTAACTGATATTCAGTCTGCCAACCTGCATCTCCCATCAGCAGAAAATTCTGATAAGGCCAGACATCTTTGAGCTGCAAATACACTACACAAGACAGGTCATTTTTATTGAAATTAGCAGTATTTAATTGTTCTAGTTTTGGTGCAATGACCTTAATCTGCACATCATTCTGCCATTGCCACCGCTGTCCCTGATAACATAATTGAAAGTTTGAAGAGGCTACAGTTTCGGTCACTTCATTGGCATAGATATTCTTAATCTTGAGCTGGTCTTTAATGCTGTGATAAGCACCACTATGGTCCTGATCCAGATGCGTTAAAATCACCTGCTCCAGTTGAGAAACACCTTGTACCGACAGAAATGGCATGATTACCTGCTTCCCAATACTAAATTTTTCCTCATCATAATAACCGCCCATATCGATCATCATGTTATGAGTTCCATAACGAAAGAATATCGCCTGCCCTTGCCCGACGTCCAGCACCGAAAGCTGAAATGGCGGATGATTAAATTGAGGAACACAAACTGGTACCGCCGCGACAGCTATCCAGGATTTTGGTAATACGCCTCGTGGTAAGAATAAAATCAGCAAAGACAGAATACATAGCCCAATCATCCAGTGATTCATTGCAACTGGAATTAACTGCGGTTTAAACCAGTGATCCAGCAGATTTAAGAAGCCCAACAGGATATTCAGCAACAGATCATTAAGCTGAAATAGCATGCTTGAGACCGGTTCAGCGATAAAAAAGAGAATTGCTGCCAGAATATCGATCGGTACAATCAAAAGACCGATCCAGGGAATTGCGACCAAATTGCTGAACGGTGTGATCCAGGCAATCTGCTTAAAAAACAGCATCATTAAAGGAAATAAAGCGAGAAAGATTTTCCACTGTGATTCCACTAGCACTTTAGCTGCAAAATACAGTTTTTGTATTGCTGTCTGATTTTGCTCGGATGGTCGCTGTTGAATGGTCTGATAAATTCTGAGCAATACAAAACAGGCCCCATAGGATAGCCAGAAAGCCGCGGACAAGATACTAAAGGGATCAATGAATAACAGTAAGGCGGCGCTCAGAATCAGAAGTTTTAAAGCCTGCAGATTTTGTCGAAGCAGCATGAGGATGACACCAATCATACAGATCAGCAGAGTGCGGATTGCCGGGATTTCAAAACCCACAAAGGCACAGTACAGCACCACACAAAACAGAAAAGGTAAAGCCAGAAAATACTGGCGTGGCCATCTTAGATAAAGCTGAGGCATACTTCGTGCGACAAGTAGCCGAAGCATAGTACAGACCATCAGGGCAAAGATCAGCACATGTGGTCCGGAAATCGCCAGTAAGTGACTCATACCCATACGTCGAAATTGCTGTTCAGTTGCAGGATTTAAAAGGCTTTCATCTCCGGTGAGCAAAGCCAGAAGCAAACCTTTATTTTGTACAGGTTGTCGTGCTATGAACTCTCTTAATTGCAGCCGCTTCTTCTCTACCCAAAGTAGAAATTGCTGAGTTAAAGCTCTTTGCTCTCGAATAAACTGACTATACCCCAGTGTAGAAACAGTAGCTGAATCAAGTTGCTCTATCTGTTTGATCCGGAAACCTGCCATCATATTCTGTTGCAGTGCCCATTTTTCAGCATCAAAAGCACCGGGCGTTGCATAACTGTGATTAGGACGTACCTGCCCTTGCAGCCGGTAATAATGCCCCAGTTCAAGTGCATTATTTTCATGATTCGCTGATAGTTGTGAAGTATTCGATGAGGTTTTAGGTAGAAAACCCATCCAGGTTACGGTGCGTCCATCGAGGTTTAATACTTCCAAAGGCTGCTGGATGGATTGTTCACCGAGTTTATTCAAGCGTTTGACATAAACGATAATGTCTTTCTGCAGTACTTCATGCTCGACATTCAATAGCCGTTGGCTGAGCTGTTGATTGGCATAACCATATCCCAAAAATGTCCCGAGTAGAATACAGGTACTTACCAGCAATCCTTTATGTAAGGGCTTTTTCAGAACAGTATTGAGCTTGGAACTACAGAAATAAAAGAGCACAGCAAGAAATATCACTGAGATTGAATTCAACTCAATATTCAGAAAAGATTTTCCCATACTGGCAAGGCCTAAAATCCAGCCCAGACACAACCATTGCAACATGAAGATTTTCTTTTTTATTATTATTTTCAGGCAATAATAAAGCCCACCGAAGTGAGCTTCAATTAAAGAAGATTATTTCTGTAATTAGTCATTCATCCATAGACCATCACGCATATGTAGAATCCGGTCTGCCGAATGTGCCAATTGTTCATCATGGGTCACAATTAACATGGCCATATTGAATTCACTACGTAATTCAGTCAGCAACTCAAAGATTTTATCGGCTGTTTTACGGTCCAAGTTACCTGTTGGCTCATCTGCCATCATTAACTTCGGCTTGGTCACCACGGCACGAGCCAGTGCTACACGCTGACGCTCGCCCCCTGAAAGTTCGCCCGGTTGATGGGTTAAACGATGGGTTAATCCAACACGCTCCAGCAAGTATTCTGCCTGCTGTTTAGCCTCTTTAAACTTGACGTTTTTACGAAGCATTAAAGGCATCGCGACATTTTCTAGTGCAGTAAACTCTGGCAATAAATGGTGGAATTGATATACAAAGCCCAAATTTTCATTACGGACATAGCCGCGTTCTGCTTCAGATAAATTGTCAAAACGGCGGCCATTGACCATCACTTGTCCGGCAGAAGGACGATCCAATCCTCCCAGAATATGCAACAAGGTACTTTTACCGGAACCACTTGAACCGACAATAGAAACAAATTCCCCGGCCTTTACCTGCAATGAAATCCCTTTGATCACATCAACCGTAGATTTTCCATCTGTAAAAGATTTCTCGATATTTTGGGCATCCAGAACCAGATTACTCATAACGCAATGCCTCCGCCGGTTGAATTTTAGCAGCACGGAATGCTGGATAAATAGTGGCTAGGAAACTTAAGGCAAGTGACAGAACTACAATCACGACCACATCCTGCCAGCGCAGATAAGAAGGTAAATAGTTGATGAAGTAAGCATCAAACATATTCAGGCCAAGTGAATTGTTTAACCAGCCAATAAAACTACTAATACTGGTGGCGGCAATAATCCCGAGAATGGCACCCGCACAAGTTCCGATTACGCCGATCACAGTACCTTGAACCATAAAGATTCGGGTAATCGTGGCAGGTGAAGCACCCAAAGTACGTAAAATTGCGATGTCGGATTTTTTATCTGTGACCACCATTACCAGTGAAGACACGATATTAAATGCTGCGACCAGGACAATCAGGAATAATAATAAGCTGACCATTGCTTTTTCCATCTGAATTGCGCTGAACAGATTACCGTGGGTATAAGTCCAGTCAGAGGCATAGAAGTTACCCGGTAAATCACGCACAATTTCCTGAGAAACCTGAGGCGCTGCGAAAATGTCATCCAGCTTCATACGTACGCCTTGTGCACCATCTGGCAGACGTAACAAGGTTGAAGCATCGTTCAAGGCAATATAACCCATCATCGAATCAACTTCTGCACCAATGCTGAAGATCCCAACCACTTTAAAGCGTTTAAAACGTGGCACAACACCCGCTGGTGAAGGCGTCGCTTCAGGTAGAACCAAGGTAATATTATCGTTCAAGCCTACGCCCATGGCATCTGCCATCTGTTTGCCTAAAACAATCCCAAATTCACCTTTTTTCAGGTTATCAATACTACCCTCGACCATATGGTTCTGGATGATCGAAACTTTCTTCTCATACTTTGGTTCAATTCCGCTGACCATAATTCCGGCAACTTGCCCTTGAGCCGTGAGCATCCCCTGTAACTGGGTAAAAGGAGCCACACCTTGAACGTGTTCATGCCGCTCAATCTGCTTTGCAAGTTCAGGCCAATTTGTTAGAATTTGCGTCGAAGAAACAGTGGCTTGAGGAACCATCCCCAAGACGCGATTTTTCAACTCTCGGTCAAAACCATTCATGACAGACAAAACTGTAATGAGGACTGCTACACCGAGCGTGAGACCGATCATTGAGACCAATGCGATAAAAGAAATGAAGTGGTTACTACGCCGTGCGCGAGTATATTTCAACCCTATATACAGCGAGATTGGTTTGAACATAACCATCTAGTCCGAGGTAATAAATTATGGAAAATGTACAGCATCCAAACGGATTCACTGAAAGACGAGTCCTGTCTCGAATCGATGCTGCTTTACGAATCAATTATCAGATTATTTCCGATGATGTTGCCTTGAATGATCCTTACGATGCTAATTTCGTATTGCCCCGCTATTTTCTACTACTTGCAGAGCTAGATCAATTTGATCATGCTGTTAACTACGAATTAGAACAATTATCTGAAAAAGATCAACAAATTGCTCGAATCTTATCCTTATTCAACCAAAAATTAAACCTTATTACCGGTTCTTTGTATGACGCAATTGTACAAAGCATGTTACCTGTACCGGAACATGTGAACTTTTCAGAGACTGGTTTTAGCTTCTTTAGTGATCAGCCGATTAGTGAAGGAACCTATCTGCATGTGACTTTAAGTCACCCGGAAAACTTCTTCCACATCGCGGCAACCGCTCAGGTGGCCTACAGTCGTGCAGAAGAAAACGGGAAATATCGTACGGGTGCTTATTTCATTACCCTGCATCCTCAGGATCGCGTCAAACTGGGCGAATGTGTGAAAGCCAGCTTTGCTTAAGACTGGTATCTATCTTTTTATTAAAGGCGGGCTTTATAGCTCGCCTTAATTTCTTTAGCGAAATAAACCACTAAGCCAAACAATAAGATTACTACACCCACCAAAGCAATGAGCGGCAATTTTTCATTATTCAATAATACACCTACCAGCAAGGCCAGCATCGGTGTCAGAACGGTGGTTAAAGATAGAGTCGTCGGCTTAATCTTCTGTACCAGTTTGAAATAACAGAACATCGCAATCAGTGATGCCATAATTACCGCATATACCAGACCAAATAAGGACTTGGCATGTGGCATAGCAGTGGGTGCGTATTGCCAGATAAATGGCAACATACCCAGAGAAAAAACGACTGACAAACCAATCGAACCGGCCGCCTGTGCCATAGGATCAATTGGTGCATTGATTTTCTTCACCCAGAACATAGATACGCAATAAACTAATACACCAACCAGAGCGATCACGATTCCAATTGGCTGTATATGCTGATCTGCATCACCTAGACAGATCACCGAAAGTCCGATTAAAGCGATTCCCATTCCCAGCCATTGATTTAGCGAAAGTTGCATCTGAAAGACAAAACGCCCAATCAGACCTGAAATTAGGGGTGCCAAGCCGAACATTAAGGCAATGATGCCGGAACTTAAATAATCCGTAGACCAGTAAGTAAAAATTTGCGAGCCGATAAAACTGCATGCACCCGCCAAGTAACTATGCAGGGAAACACGATCAAGCGGTAATCTGGTTTTAAATAACCACAATAATCCTAAGGCCAGAGGCAAAGCCAAAAAGAAGCGGATCGCCAATGCCCACATCGGATGCAAATCTTCCACACTCCAGACAATCGCCAGTGGTGTGGTGGACCAGATGAAAACCAGCAAGGCATAGGTCAACATCAGGTTACTTTTTGGGGGCATACTTGATCTCGTTTTTTATTTAATCGCAGTTTTACGTTTCTGTTTTTGAATGGTTTGATCTAGAGAGCTGGAAAATTCACGTTTATCACGTTCAGAAATCGGCGGTGGGCCACCGGTTTGTACACCAGCCCCCCGCAAGGTATCCATAAAATCACGTAAATGTAGACGTGCTTTGACGTTAGCCACTGTATAGATTTCGCCACGCGGGTGAATCGCGATACCGCCCTTCTCGATGACTTGAGCAGCCAAAGGAATATCCTGCGTCACCACAATGTCATGCTCTTTCATACGATCAACAATTTCCTGATCTGCTGCATCTGCCCCGCTCATCACCTGAATAGAATTGATACGAATCGACGGTGTAATCCCTACCGGCTGATTAGCCACAAAAGTGACTTCAAGCTGATAACGATCGGAGGCACGGATAATCACATCTTTCAGAATACGAGGTAATGCATCTGCATCGACCCAAAGTTTGAATGGCAACACACAGCTTTCCATAAGGGAGAAATTTGGACTAGTGTAGCAAATCAGAGGATGCAGGTTGATGCCTAAAACTGCTCTTTCTCTGAATATCCTGGTATTTAAATACTCAACTCAACCGTATTAAATGAGTCAGCCACTCACAACTAGAAAAATATTTGACTTCACATGATTTGCATTTTAATTTTTAAATTCATTCGAGTGACTTGAAAAATCGTAATGACCCTCGATTAACTATAAATAAGTCATCCAAGATCAATTGTGCATATGAAAAAACAGAATAGCCCAGAGATCATCACTATTGATGATCAAAATTTCGGTAGTCATGTCGAACATTGGACCTTGCTTACTGAAAACCCAGGCACAGATGTTCCCCAGTGGTTAGGCAAAGCCCTTGACGCACCTGTAATGCCGATGGGCTTGTGTACACAAGAATGCGATATGGATGAAACCACCTGGCTGATTCAGGGACCGAGCAAAGCTGCGGTACAATTAAGCCAAGTGATTGCCGTAGAAAATAACAAGCCACAGGCTGTGAAAACCGCATTTCCGGGTTTTGACAGTCCCTACCAGGTGAAAGCCACGATTGACCGGATTATTTCTTGTAAATCCGACACCCAAGCTGTGTTGCGTCTCAATCTGGGTGCCAACAATATCATCTATGCCTTTGATACGCTGTACAGCGTCAACCGGTCGCATTATGAAAAAGACCAGTCTTATATCGTCAACTTAAATGCTTGGGCTTATGAACTGGAAGTGGTGACTGACCATGAACATTTAGTCGTGGATGATCCTGCCTCTATCAAACATCACCGTGCCCTGAATGCAATTCTTGCGGAAAATAATGGTGTTGCACCGGATAATTTACAGGAACAGATCGATGCTTGGGAGCCGAAATCTGAAGAAGACAAAGAACCGGTAACGGTTGATTTCTCCAAAATGGTCGCTTATCTCTATGGTGAGACCATGGGTCAGGAAGATGAAGCCTGGTTCCAGGGCAATATTGTCGGTAAAACTTCAATGCAATTTATGGATCAGGACTACATGCTCTATGATGTTACCCTGATTCATGATGAAGGCCAGCCGGCTACCTTGATCCGTGTAGCCACCCGCAATGACAAGCATAAAGATTTCCAGATTGGTCAATATATTCGGGGCAATCTGTGGATTCAGGCCAATATCTATCGAAAAGCAGCTTAAGCTGAATATCCAGATCGGAGGCTCATATTTTTATATGAGTCTCCTGTTTTTTATTTATTTTAGTGCGATATTCTCTCAATTCTGATTATTTTTTATCCACAATTGAAATCAGAATTAATGGATTTTGAATTTATTAAAAATAGATTTATCCACAGATTTAAATTCAAATAAATTCATTTTCAATGTTATCTTAAACTGAATAATCATATTAAAACATTATAAAAATAATGACTTAATATAATAGTTCTATTTTTATGAATATATTGAGGCCAGTTATTTAAATAAAATTAATACTTTATGAAGTTTAGTTAAGAATGTACTTTATTTAATCAATTTTTTATGGTAAAAATACGATCAACAAATAATCATTTACGATAAATAGATCGGATAATAAATATCTATGAAAATCGTTCAAGAAGAAAATTTACAGCAGGTTGAGCATCATCTTGGCTCGCGTTATCAGCTTGATATGATGTCATGCCTATTTTTCGTATTGGGTATGCTCATTTGCGGCTATATCTTACATAACTTTGTTTTTTAACCCGAATTAAATGATAAAAAAACCCGGCCAATTGCCGGGTTTTTTAATTCTCAGGAATTAAGCATTGCGTTTAGCAAAGTCATCCATGAAGTTTACCAATGCCTGTACACCTTCTAACGGTACGGCATTGTAAATGCTGGCACGCATACCGCCTACTGAACGGTGGCCGGCAAGGTTAAGCAAATGGTTTTCTTTTGCTTCTTGCAGGAACTGTTTTTCAAGTTCAGGATTTGCCAAGGTAAATGGAACGTTCATGATTGAACGGTTTTCTTTGGCAATCGGATTTGCATAGAAGTCGCTAGAATCGATATAGCCATAAAGCAATTCAGCTTTTTGCAGGTTCACTTTATGAATCGCGTCTACACCGCCCTGTTCCAGTAACCATTCAAATACCAGACCAGATAGATACCATGCATAAGTTGATGGTGTGTTGACCATCGAACCATTTTTCGCTTGATCTGCATATTTCAGGATGCTTGGAATTTCAGGTTTAGCCTGATCAAGCAGATCTTCACGGATAATAACCAGTGTTAAACCTGCAGGGCCAATATTCTTTTGCGCACCGGCATAGATCAGACCGAATTTAGAAACATCAATCGGTGCAGACAGAATGCTTGAAGAGAAATCACATACGAGTGGCTTATCAGTTTCTGGCACATGGGCAAATTGCAGACCGCCAATAGTTTCGTTATCTGCATAATGCACATAAGCGGCATCATCAGAAAGATTCCATGTGCTTTGATCAGCAATCGCTAATTTACCATCTTCAGTTTTAATGCCTGCTTCAACCACATTGATATCGCCATAGCGTTTAGCTTCTTTCAATGCTTTTTCAGACCAGATACCGGTACGGATATAGTCAGCTTTGTTGTTTTTACCCAGCAAGTTCAATGGAATTGCCGAGAATTGCAAAGATGCACCACCCTGCAAGAACAGTACTTTATAGTTCTCAGGAATATTCATGAGTTTGCGAAGGTCTGCTTCTGCCTTTTCCGCAACTGCAACATAGTCTGCACTACGGTGGCTCATTTCCATGATCGAAAGACCTTTGCCCTGCCAGTCAAGCATTTCAGCTTGAGCCTTTTCAAGTACGGCAGTAGGTAATGCAGCAGGACCAGCACAGAAGTTGTACGCGCGCATGATTTTTCCTTTCAGAGTGAAACACAATAAAATGATGGCATTTAACCATATCTGGACGCCGCTTGCACAAAATTATTTCTATCCAAGAATGAAGATAGAGTCAAAAAACCAATCTAGATTCGAGGGATAATTTGAATATCTTTGATTTTTTTGTTCTAACTCGGTGATTTCATTTATGAGAAATTGTACAGCTAAAAATATTCAATCTCATCCAATGCTTAGAAGATGTTGAATCGGCCGCTAATATAAAATAATTGAAAAATGAATTTAAACTCGGCTCAAGTTTTAGAGTGACATAGAACTATCAGCTTGAAACTTGAGAAGTGAATTGTTTCAAATTACAACAATACTACAACTTAACCCATTCCTGCACTGCAAGCACTTGATTTATAATGCAGCTTAGACTGAATTAATGTGACTTTTACATTACCACTTTATGAATATGAAGAAAAATAAACAATGTGTCTGCTGGGGTCTGACTGTGCTTGCATCTATGATGTATGGCAGTTTTGCTTATGCACAAAGCATCAGCTTTAAGGATGCAGAACAACAATTGTTGCAACGTTCCTATAGTAGCCAGGCTTTTCAAAGTCTGGAGCAAGCGTCAAAACTTGAAGCAGAAGCTGTCAAAGGTATTGGCCTACCTCGTGTTGACCTGAATGTTCGTGCCTATGCCTTTCATAGTGAAGTCGATATTCCATTAAAGCAGTTTAAAAATAATCTGGAAAATTCACTCTCTCAAGGCGTGAATGGCCGGCTTAATGAGTGGGAAGCCAGTAATGGTGTGGATCTACCTGCAGGTATTACTGATCCACTGCGTGAAGGACTTAACAATACTATTCATAGCGGAGTTGGTCTGATTCCGGATACGTCTAATGTCGTCCTTGAAGATCAGGTGATTCGTCCCACTGTTTCCGTGATGATGCCACTATATACCGGAGGCCTCACCCGTAGCGCCAAAGAAATTGCCAATATTCAGTCAGGACGTAGCGAACTTAGCAATCAGCAGCAACAGGACACGCAGCGTTTTGAACTGATTCAGTCTTACTTTAATGTTCAACTACAAAAACAGTTACTGGATGCAGCACTCTTTAATTCAAATGCCATGCAACAACATTATCGTAATGCTCTGAAGCTGGAACAGCAGGGTTTTATCAGTAAAGGTCAACGCATGCAGTTCGAAGTGGCACGCAACAATGCTGAACGCGCACAACAAAATGCCCAAGCCAATCTGAATGCTGCCCTATTTCAGCTAAATAATCTGTTGCTGGATAGCAATATCACCGAGCTAAGCACACCTTTATTTGTGAATCGTGCTGAACCCCAAAATGTGAATATTCTGCTCAGCAGTTTTAGTCAGAACTCTCCTCTGATCAAAAAAATGCAGATGGATACCGAGCTGGCCAAAGCCAATGTCAAAGCCCAGCAGGCCGCTAAAAAGCCAAATGTTTTTGCGTTTGGTGAATATAGCCTGGATCAACATCAAAACTGGATTGTGGGTGTAGCTGCACGCTATAACCTGTTCTCAGGCATTGATAAAAATAAAAATATTCAGGCTGCTGAGCTGAAACGCTATGCCGCTGAACTCATGACGGCGCGTACCCAACAGGAGATTGAAAACCTGATTTATAAATCATTTAGTGAAGCAGTCAGCGCCCAGCAAAGTGATGCTCTACTTCAGCAGAATCTGAAAGCAGCTCAGGAAAATCTGCGTATTCAGGAGTTATCCTTTAAGGAAGATGTCGGGACAGCCACTCAGGTCATCGATGCCCAAAACATGCTCAGCAGTTTAAAGGCAGAAATGGCATTAAACGCTTATAAATATGTAATATCTCTCGCGACCTTATTACAGAGTCATGGCTCAATTGTTGAATTTCCAAATTACATGCAACATGCCAATACCCACTATATTCGTTAATGGAGCCAGACATGACAGATGAGCAAAAGCCAGAACATCCTGTTGATGAAACGGCTTCAGAAATCAATTACAGTGAATCAGAGCCAGATAATCCTGAAAGCACAGAAAAAAAATCGCGCAAAAAATATCTGCTTTTAGCTTTAATTCCAGTGATTCTTGCTTTGATTGGGTTTGGCCTATGGAAAACCTATCAACCCAAAGAAATCGAGCTACAAGGCCGGGTTGAGGCAGAAACCGTTCAAGTGGCCACCAAAGTTCCAAGCCGGATTGAAAAGATTTATGTACAGGAAGGCGATAACGTCAAGAAAGGCCAGGCGCTGGTAAAATTGCATAGTCCTGAAATTGAGGCGAAAAAGCAGCAGGCCTTAGCTACTTTACAGTCTGCATTAGCACTTCAGTCCACCGCAGAACGTGGTTCTCAGGAAGAAAATATCGCTTCTCTGTATGCCAACTGGCAGTCACTAAAAGCACAGGAGCAACTCGCTAAAACTTCCTATCAACGTGGAGCTAACCTGTTTAAGGAGGGTGTCATTTCCCGCCAGCGCCGAGATGAACTGTTTGCAGCTTCACAATCTGCATCCCAAATGACCGAAGCTGCTTATCAGCAATATGCCCGGGCTAAACGCGGCAGTACACCAGAACAGAAAAGTTCTGCAGATGCTCAGGTCGATATAGCCCGTGCAGCAGTCGCCGAAGCCAATGCACTAGAAGCAGAAACTGAATTATTGGCACCGATTGATGGTACCGTCTCCAAAACCTATGGAAATGCCACTGAGCTGGTGGCAACCGCAGTGCCAGTGGTCAGCCTGATCTCGGCAGAACGCTGGATTAGCCTGAATATTCGTGAAGACCAATATGCCGCTTTAGGTAAACAGCAACAGCTTGAAGGGTTTATTCCGGCACTGAATCAATCAGCTACTTTTAAAGTAAAAAATATTAGTGCTGAAGGTGAATTTGCCACCATTAAAACCACGCGCCAAACCGGTGGTTATGATGTCCGCAGTTTTAAAGTTCATCTTGTGCCAGTCACTGAAATGCCTGAGTTAAAAGTCGGCATGAGCGTGCTGTTTAAATTGAAAGAGCCAAAATAAATGGCTTCTGGATTCTGGGCGGGTATTCAGCGTGAAATACGCTATTTATGCAGAGAGAAATGTGATCTGACTCTGGTTCTGCTCGCCCCAGCCTGTATTCTGATTTTACTTGGCAGCATGTTTGCCAAAGGCAAACCGGATCATCTACCAGTCGCCATTATTGATCAGGATCAAAGTAGCCTGAGCAGCAAGATTTATGATCATTTATCTTTGAATCATACCCTACAAGTGCATACCATTTCTGATCAAACGGTCGAAATCGAAAAGCTATTAAACGAAAATAAAATCTGGGGCTATATTCATATTCCTGCCGGAGCCGAGCAACGACTGGTCAAAGCTCAGGATGCTGAAATTAGTATTGCTTTTAATCAGAGTTATTTTAGTATCGGGAATACCATTTCTTCGGCTATGCTACTTAGCACCTTGCAGGCTCTGGCTGAATTTACCGGCAAGCAGTATCTGGGCAACACGCTCCCCTATCTGGAAGCACCTACACCGAATATTAAAATTTCCCCACTGTATAATCCGCAGCTGAATTATGAATTTTATCTGGAACCTTACATGGTGCCGGCAATTTTGCACTTGCTGTTATGTTGCTGTGTGGCTTTTGCTGTGGGTCAGGAAATTAAACGACATACTGTTAGTCATTGGATTGCCCAACAAAACTTGTGGTCGGCACTGCTGTCTAAAAATCTGGTTTATGTAGCAATATTTTGTTGCTGGACCTGGGCTTGGATGTTTTGGCTGGTCGAAATTCGCGGCTGGTTTATTGCCGGGTCATTATGGCCAATTCTTCTGGCGCAAATACTGTTCTATAGTGCCTATGCCTTTATCAGTAGTGCGGTGGTTCTGGCCACTCAAGACCTGACCAAATCTTTTGGTCTACTAGCAGTTTATGGTGGTTCATCGCTCAGTTTTGCTGGGGTGACTTTGCCCCTTAATAATGCCCCACTATTCACCCAGTTCTGGGCCAATATTATTCCCTATACACCCTATGCCAAATTACAGACGGAGCAATGGGTGATTGGCAGTCCGCTCTCTCTTTCACTGCAACCGATGTTCGTGCTCGTCATTTATGTCGTGCTTTATGCTGTGCTGGCCTATGTCTTTCTCAAAAAAACAGCCAAAGGAGTGTCACCATGAAATCACTCTGGAAAGCTTATTGCCAAACTTTTAAAGACATTATTAGCAATACCAGTATTTTTACCACGCTGATTTTATCGGTTCTGTTTTACAGTTTTTTTTATCCGACCGCATATAAGGCAGAACAGGCAGAAGCCTTGCCGATTATTATTGTCGATGAAGAGCAAAGTGCTTTAACCAATACTATTATCAGTCATGTCAGCCAAAGCCCGAATATAGAGATTAAGGCGGTGACTGGAAATTTTGCTGAAGCTAAATATTGGGTGGAAACTCAAAAAGCTGACGGGATTTTATTATTACCAGATAATCTTTCTCAATCTATCCTGCATGGTGAAAATGGCGGGATTGGACTGTACTTAAGTGCTGCTAACTTTTTAATTACCAAACAGATTGGTTTAGGCTTGGTCTCTTCAGTAGAAAATACCTTAAGTGAATATGCTGAACGCTTTAGCGAGATTTCACACTTCTCTCCTGCCCTATCCATTCACCAGATTCCATTATTTAATACGCTTTCTGGCTATGGCAGCTATGTGTTTCCGGCTGTTGCGCCATTGATTATTCATCAGACTATTTTTCTAGGCCTGAGTATGTTAATTGCGTTGTATCGAGAAAGTAGACAGGTGATTAATCTGACCACCTTAAGTGGCATCAGTTTGGCGATTCTGACCATTGGCTGTCTGGGCTGTTATTACCTGTTTGGTTTTACTTTCTGGTATTTTGATTATCCCCGTGGTGGAAATTTCTGGGGCATGCTGCTTGCTGTACCTGTCTTTGTATTCTGCATGATCGGTATCACAGTGCTGTTCGCCAGTTTTCTGGACATGCCAGAACGCGCCGGCCATATCATTGTTTTTACTTCGATTCCGCTCTTTATGCTTTCAGGAGTCGCCTGGCCGCATGCTGCCATGCCAGTCTGGGTCCAACTTATTGGGCAAGCCTTACCTTCGACCCAAATCGTGCAGATGTTTATTCAACTCAATCAGATGGGTGTGCCCACTTATATGATTCTAGGAAAGCTTGCTTATCTATTGGTGATCGGCATCATCTGTATGGTCTTAGGCTATTATCGGCTACGCCCACGTTCTTAAATCTGGATTTACTCAGGCTATTCGCATTGAAAATTATTCACCAAATACCTGAATATTAAAGTTGCGGATTTTAGTACTGCCATTCGGCTGGTCAAAACTCACATCATACTGAACCAGATTTTTTGGATAGACAATTTCATAGCTGACCTTGTATTCACTCGGTTTACCGTTATTTTCCTCGAAGTTCTTTCTCATGATAGTCTTGGACTTATATTCACCTTGCGGAATTGAACGTGAAAAACGCTTCATGATTTTTTCATTATTTTGAAACTCTGCCTGTAACTTCGGTTCAAGCTGAGCTAAAAACTCGTCATATTTTCCATCACGCAGATCTTCATAAGCTACTTGCGCAGCCTTTTCCTGTTCAGGGCTTGGATCAGGCATACTATCCATTGCATTATTACAGCCACTAAGTGCAATAGCTGCGGTCAAAAGCATCAATCTGGTTTTCATTATCTATCTCTCATTTAGCCGATGTGTAAAAAAGGACGCCGAAGCGCCCTTTTTCATCAGTAGCAGAACTTATTCCTCTACTGTATTGTCATCATCTTTTTCAGCTTCTTGTGTATCAGTTACATCATCAGCTGCAGATTCAGTATTTTCAATATCTTCCAATATTTCCAACTCATCTTCAACTGCTTCAATCGCTTCTACACCCACCAGTTTTTCGTCTTCAGCCAGACGGATCAGACGAACACCTTGTGCATTACGACCAGTCTGTGCCACTTCAGAAGCACGGGTACGAACCAGTGTACCGCCATCAGAAATCAGCATCAGTTCTTTAGATGCGTCAATCGCAACTGCACCGACCAGCTCACCGTTACGTTCTGAGGTCTTGATTGCAATCACACCCTTACCGCCACGTTTCTTGGTTGGGAAGTCATCTACCGGGGTACGTTTACCATAACCATTTGCAGAAGCACACAGCACTTCACCGGTTTCAGGTACAACCACTAGAGATACGATACGACTAATGAAGTTAGCTTCAGTTGTATCTTCATCATCAGATTCAACATCTGCATCTTCTGCATCTTCAACCTGAGAAGCACCGATGGTCACGCGCATACCGCGTACACCTTTGGCTGAACGACCCATTGAACGTACGTCAGTCTCTGCGAAACGAATTGCTTTACCTTCGTTCGAGAACAACATAATTTGTTGTTCACCGTCAGTAATCGCAACACCAATTAAGGTGTCATCGCCATTCAGTTCAATCGCACGTAAACCGTTTGAACGAACATTTGAGAACTGTTCCAGTTCTACACGTTTAATCGTACCGTACTCAGTCGCCATAAACACATAGAAGTTCTTACGAACAGCTTCGGCTTGCTGTGCAAAGTCATTGATGATGTCAGCATCAAGATCAGTGGTTGAAAGTGCTAAACCAAGCTCTTTCAATTGAACACGCAGTGCATCAGAAATATCATCTGCACCATCTTCAGATTCAGCAAGAGCAGCTTCTAGTGCCGCAAAGTGACTATTGATCACTTCATTGGTTTGCAGCTGGGCAGCATTGGTCTTCACAAATGCCTTGAAGTCAGCCAGACGTTCTTTGAATTTCTTCGGTGCATCAATCACTGGCAAGATAGCAGTAATGGTTTCGTTGTCATCCAGCGGCAACAAGTTCACCATTGGGCGACCTTTGGCACCACGCGAAGCTTGTGGCACCTCATAAACTTTCAGGCGATAAACCTTACCGACATTGGTGAAGCAAAGTACCGTAGCATGGTTCGATGTTACAACCATGTGCTGGATGTAATCGTCTTCTTTCATGCTGGTTGCAGACTTACCACGACCGCCACGACGTTGCGCAGCATAGTCAGATAATGGTTGAGTTTTCGCATAACCAGTTTTTGAAACCGTAAGAACCATTTGTTCTTCAGGAATCAGGTCTTCACGAGAGAAGTCGATACGAGACTCAACGATATCTGTTTTACGCGCATCGCCATATTGCTGAAGAATCAATGCCAGCTCTTCTTTAATCACGTTCATCAATAAGTTGAAGTCATTTAAGATGGCTGTGTATTCAGCAATTTGACCTAAGATTTCAGAATATTCAGCTTGAAGTTTATCCTGCTCAAGACCAGTTAAGCGATGGAGACGTAGTTCCATGATCGCGTTAACTTGAGTCGGAGATAAACGATACACATCGCCATCAATACCAAACGGGCGGTTTGGATCTTCGCCTTCAATTTCATCAGGACGTACAGAAACAGCACCCGCTTTTTCGAGCAAGGCTGCTACACCGCCTGCTGCCCACTCACCTGCTTGCAAACGCTCACGCGCTTCAGCCGGGTTGGCAGAAGTTTTGATGGTTTCGATGATGGCATCAATATTTGCCAGAGCAACGGTTAAACCTTCTAAAATATGACCACGTTCACGTGCTTTGCGCAGTTCGTACATAGTACGACGTGTCACGACTTCTTGACGGTGACGAATAAACGCAGCGATGATGTCTTTCAGATTCATCAATTTCGGCTGGCCATTGTCCAAGCAAACCATGTTAATGCTGAAAGAATTTTCTAACTGTGTATTCTGGAACAGGTTATTGACGATGACTTCAGCATTTTCACCACGCTTCAGGTCAATCGCAATACGCATCCCTTCCTTGTCCGATTCATCACGAAGTTCAGAAATGCCTTCAAGTTTTTTCTCTTTGACCAGCTCGGCGATACGTTCAATCGTTTTCGCTTTGTTGACCTGATAAGGAATTTCTGTGAAGACAATCGTAGTACGGCCAGATTTGGCATCTTCTTCAAAGTGATATTTACCACGAATATGCAAACGGCCTTTACCAGTACGATAGGCATCCACGATACCTGATTTACCGTAAATAATACCGCCCGTTGGGAAATCTGGACCGGAAATGTATTCCATCAAACCTTCGATGCTGATATTTGGATTATCTGCATAAGCCAGACACGCATTCACTACTTCAGTCATGTTGTGTGGCGCCATATTGGTCGCCATACCGACTGCAATACCAGCCGCACCATTCACCAACAGGTTCGGAATACGAGTTGGCATGACTTGCGGAATACGCTCAGAACCGTCGTAGTTATCTTCCCAGTCAACTGTATCTTTTTCCAGATCAGCCAATAACTCATGGGTCAGCTTACGCATACGAACTTCGGTATAACGCATTGCCGCAGCGCTATCGCCGTCGATTGAACCAAAGTTCCCTTGACCATCAACCAGTTGGTAGCGCAGACTAAAGTCCTGAGCCATACGGACAATGGTTTCATAAACAGCAAAATCACCATGTGGGTGATATTTACCGATGACATCACCTACAACACGGGCAGACTTCTTGTAAGCTTTGTTGTAGTCATTGCCCAATTCGTGCATTGCGAAAAGCACACGACGATGAACAGGTTTTAGACCATCTCGTACATCCGGCAAGGCACGTGACACAATCACGCTCATTGCATAGTCTAAATACGAGTGCTTGAGTTCATCCTCAATGGCAATCGGTCTAATTTCCGATACGCTCATGCATACTCCTTATTCTACAAGCCAGATTTGGCTTGCATTTATATGTCGTAAATCCAGCTATAAATCGGCTCAAAAAAAAGCTGAACCAATATTAAAATTTAGTCGTACAGTATAGCATAATCTAGGCTAAATTTACCTGTTTCAGCCCCAACTATCCACAGGATTTTTAGTAGAAATTTTAATCACTTCACAATATTTTGATATTAAAAAACCTCTGCTTGCAGAGGTTCATTTTTTTCTTTAAAAAAGCAAGTCACTTAAATATGAAGTTTAGAATCTATATCGGACAAATCATCTTCAGCTATGACCTGACTAGTTGATTTTGTCACAGCACAATCTTGCTTCATTAATGGATAAGCGACCAGGAATAAGCCGATAATAAGCGGAAATTCGTATAGTTCTTCCATCAAATCTTTATAGATAAAATCTGTAAAAATAAAATGAATAAAAAACCGATTATGTTCAATGCCATCAGACATCAGCAAGCCAATGAAAGCTAATATGAGTGCCCAAATTGGAAGTGATACATGCTTAAACTTATAAGCAATTTCTTGACGCAAAGGTGCTAAAAACAGCATAAACACCACGGGTGCAATCACAAGAACCGAAATACCACGGAAATAGATTTTTGGCACTTCCGGGAAATAGTCACGTCCCCAGCTGGTACTTCTACCAAACAGCATAATCCACTATGCAACTGACCAGAGCCAAAATTGTTTTTGACCTTTACTTAATTCAAATGGACGGATATAGAAAAAACTAAATACGGCAAAACCAAACAACATTAATGCTTGAATTGACTCAACTGCTGTAACCGTCATACCGCCTAACAAAGGAAGGTGCAGGCTCGGGAGAAAAGGGAAAATCAAACAGCAGATCATCATTACCAAAATACTGACTGGTAACTGAAAATCAAATTTCACGGACACTCCGCCAAATGGCAAGCTTAATAAAAGTTTAATATTAACACAAAATATACAATAACCAAAATTTCGAGTCAGAAATGGACGACTTGTTAGTTAGATTAATTATTTAGATTTAAAAAAAGAAAAACGCTCCTAAAGGAGCGTTTTTTTGAAACTGATTCAGAAATTAGATTTTAGAAACCAATTCAGGAATTACAGTGTTCAGGTCACCTACTAACCAGTAGTCTGCTACTGCATTAATTGGAGCTTCTTCATCTTTGTTGATCGCAACAATCACTTTAGATTCTTTCATACCTGCCAAGTGCTGGATCGCACCAGAGATACCTACAGCGATGTACAGGTCAGGTGCAACGATCTTACCAGTTTGACCAACCTGCATATCGTTAGGAACGAAACCAGCATCAACTGCAGCACGTGAAGCACCTTGAGCAGCGCCAAGTTTGTCAGCTAGTGGATCAAGGATTTTGTGGTAGTTCTCACCAGAACCTACACCACGACCACCAGAAACGACGATACGAGCAGCTGTCAATTCAGGACGTTCAGATTTAACGATTTCTTCATTAATGAACTTAGAAATACCAGCATCACCAGTAGAAGCAGCAGCTTCAACCGCAGCAGAACCACCTTCAGCAGCAACCGCATCAAATGCAGTACCACGAACAGTTGCAACGATTACTGATTCAGAAGATTCAACAGTTGCAATCGCGTTACCTGCATAGATCGGACGCTTGAATGTATTTGCAGAATCAACAGCGATGATGTCTGTGATCATGCTGACATCAAGAAGTGCAGCAGCGCGTGGCAGAATGTTTTTGCCAGTAGTAGTAGAAGCAGCAAGGATATGGCTATAGCCTTTACCTAATTCTGCAACCAGTTTCGCTACATTTTCAGCCAATTGGTTTGCATAAGCAGCGTCGTCAGCAAGTAAAACTTTGCTTACGCCCGCAACTTTAGCTGCCTGATCAGCAACTGCTTGAGCGCCAGAACCAGCAACCAATACAGTGATATCACCACCGATTTTTTGCGCCGCAGCAACAACGTTTAAAGTAGCAGCGTTAAGTGCTTTGTTGTCGTGCTCAGCGATTACTAAAATACTCATGATTTTTATCCTTCTGTATTAGATCACTTTCGCTTCGTTTTTCAATTTTTCTACAAGTTCGTCTACAGACTTCACTTGTACGCCAGCTTTACGCTCTGCAGGAGATTCAACTTTTACTGTTTTCAGTTTAGTTGTAGTAGTTACACCGAAATCTGCAGGTGACTTGGTATCAAGCGGTTTTTTACGCGCTTTCATGATGTTTGGAAGAGCTGCATAACGTGGCTCATTCAAACGCAAGTCAGTAGTTACGATCGCTGGAAGTGATAATTCAACAGTTTGTAGACCACCGTCGATTTCACGAGTCACTTGTACTTTGTCGCCTTCAACTTTAACTTCTGAAGCGAATGTACCTTGACCTGCACCTAAAAGTGCACCAAGCATCTGACCAACCTGGTTAGAGTCGTCATCAATTGCTTGTTTACCAAGAAGGATCAATTGAGGTTGTTCAGCTTCAACAACGCCTTTTAGAATTTTAGCAACTTCTAGCGCACCTAGCTGGCTGTCATCAGCTTCAACCAGAATACCGCGGTCAGCACCAAGCGCCATTGCAGAACGGATTTGTTCTTGAGCTTCTTTAGGACCAATAGAAACAACAACGATTTCTGAAACAGTTCCTTTTTCTTTTAAACGAACCGCTTCTTCCACCGCGATTTCACAGAATGGGTTAATTGACATTTTAACGTTTGTTAAGTCAACACCACTGTTGTCCGGCTTAACGCGAACCTTAACGTTGGCATCAACCACACGTTTTACAGCAACAAGAGCCTTCATGTAATCCTCGGCTGTTTTAGCAAATGTAAATGTTGAGAAAAGTTATAATAACTCTTCACTTAAATTTTTTTAGGTGCCCTATCTTGCAATGTGCACGGCATTTCGGTCAAGTCACAATTCAGCAAAGAGCTGTAAAAATGCGTAATTTTCCTTGAACGATGCGTTCACAATTAATCCGTATCGATTTATTACAATGAATTTTATCAATATTTAATAAAATTTAACCTTTGATTTTTATTATGTTTTTATTTGATGAAACACATCAGAACTTTTGATTTTTGCTTATTAAATGCACAAATCCGTCCTAAAATTTGTGGAAAATGACTTATATTTAAAAATGACCGCTTTGGTCAGTTTGGACATAATAGAGAATTGTTCATCATTTATTCTGCATATCTGCTCAATTTACTCCGCTTTATTTTGTTGGCAGGTCTAAAAATCGGGTTGTCATCAATCTATAAATATAAAAAAAGCATACTGGGAGCAGTATGCTTTTTTAAAATACGCCATTGCTTAATTAATAATTAACCAGCTTGCAGCAAGGGCAAGTAAACCGCCTGAGGTGCCATCAACCCATTTCTGTTTACGCTCATCAATTTGTGTATTGCGGGTAATTCTGCTGAACAGAATGCTGAGAGCACAATAAACAATGAAAATCATGCCGATAAAAATAAAAGAGAGAATTAAGCCTTGGCTTACAGTATTTCCGCTTTTATCGATAAACTGCGGCAAGATCGCAAAATAGATCAGCATGCCTTTAGGATTGAGTAAGGCCGTAAAGAAGCCTTTTTTCACTGGATTAGCAGTGGTCTTTTTCTCAATTTTCATTGAGTTTTTACTAAATACTGATTTCAACAGGCTACAAGCCAGATAGAGCAAATAAGCAATACCCAGCCAGCGAATCGCTTCAAACAATACCGGAAAAGACACGATAATCGCTGCGATTCCTATTGCTACCAAAATGGAATGTACCAGATAACCTGAACAAATCCCGATAGTTGCCATCATGCCTGCTTTTGCATCTTTACCCATCACTTGAGACAGGATAAACAGCATATCTGGTCCAGGTGTAAAAATCAGGGGGAGCACGGTCAGTGCAAAAAGTGCAAATACAGACATTTCCTTTTTCCTTTGAATCTTCGGAAAGTGAAATTAGTATCTGCGAATTTTTACAAAATAGGCTTTCAATTTATTTTATAATAAGTATTATTTTTCGAATTATATTCTAATTTATGAGAACATCTTCCAAGTCTGTGCGAGTAAAACTTGATCGTATTGATAAAAGTATCATTCAGCACCTGCAAGCCAATGGTCGTATTCAGAACAACGATCTGGCACGTGAAATTGGACTATCCCCTTCTTCCTGTCTGCGTCGGGTGAAATTGCTTGAAGATGCGGGCGTGATCCAAAATTACACCACCATCGTGGATTCACAGAAAATCGGTTTTCAACTGATTCTGTTTTCACGGATCTGGCTGGTCGGTCAGGATGCAGAAACCATTGATACTTTTATCGAGGCGATGAAAGAGCTGCCTCAGGTGATGGAGTGCTATATCATTCTGGGTGAATGTGATGCGATGTTAAAAGTTGTGGTGCCTGATCTGGAAAGTTACCGTAAATTCCAGTCCACACATTTGACCAAGAAAAATGGCATTACCAGTGTCAAAACAGATTTACCCAGCCAGATTATCAAGCAAAGTTTTCAGTTACCCTTGGATGACTTATAAAATATTTTAGCAATAAAAAAGGATGACCTTAGTCATCCTTCATGTTCATTAAACTTGCAGAAAGTCACGATGCACATGACTCAGTTCAATCAGTTCATAAGACTTCAGATCGAAAATATTCCAAATTTCGAGCGCATCTTCTTTTAGGTCAACAGCTTTACTGGCTCGCTGCGTGGTCTGCCATTGCAGATCAGAAATCCATAGATAATACTGGCCTGTTTCAGGATTATAAGCCTGCATTTTTCCTTCTGCATTAATCCCTTGCACGATTGCTCCTTCAGGGAGAACGGCTTCAATAGTGGGCAAGCTAATCTCAACAAAATGTTTAATCTGGCGTAAACCATAACCCGCAAACATATCTTTTTGGGCTGGGCTTAACTGCGCATGCTTTTGTTGTATATCCGGGATAATTGCTGTGTCCATAAAAATTCCAGTATCGAGATCGCTGATTTTCTTTTAAAAATTGATTACTATTTATACTTATATCCGAAAACAGCCATTTGAAAAATAAGACAATAGTGAAATATCTTTCTAACAGTCTGTTCAGGTCATATTTTGAGCATGATACATGAAAGTTTTATGCCATGAATCCTAATCATCCGACAAGCGGAAGAAAACTTTAAATTTTTCCTATTCTTTATGCTGTGCCCGCGGATGCGCCTGATCGTAAATTTGCGCAAGTCGATCAAAATCAATATGAGTATAAATTTGTGTAGTACTCAAATTGCTATGCCCCAACATTTCCTGAACGGCACGAAGATCACCGCTATTCGACAGCATATGACTGGCAAAACAATGCCGCAATAAATGCGGATGCAGGTCAACATTAACCCCTGCACGCTGCGCCTGAAACTTGACCCGGTTTTCAATTTGCCGTGCACCGAGCGGATTGCCTTTTTGGGTGATAAATACATTCGCGTCAGGTACAAAATCACCATTCCAGAGCGGATAAATTTTTAGCCATTCCATCAGACTGTCTTTGGCTTTTGAACCAAAAGGCACTACCCGGGTTTTATTGCCTTTACCAGTAATACGCAAGAGCTGACGATTAAAATCAACATCCTTGATTCTTAAGCTCTGAATTTCTGCCAAACGTAAACCACTGGAATAGAGTAATTCCAGAATCGCCTTGTCTCTCAACCACATTTGCTGCTGCGCTTCGGTTTCTGGAGCCGGCTGGTCCAGAATCTGGTTCACAGTTTCAATATCGACCATACCCGGCAAAGGACGTGACTGACGTTTCAACTGAAAATCATCAGCCGGATTAAATGCCAGATACTGCGCCTGCTCTGCCCATTTCATGAACTGGCGAATCGAAGAGAGCATCCGCTGCAAGCTACTCGAACTTAATCCGTGCTGCTCGACTTTTTCAGCCAGAAATTGGCGTAAATCCGTGGCTTCCACATCATTAAGCGCTAGTTGTTGTACTGCGCAGAACTCCAGAAAATCAGCCACATCACGTTCATAGGCCTGCAAGGTATGTTTAGACTGGTTCTGGATCTCACGTTCTTTGAGCCAGATTCCGAGCAAGTCTTTTGCAGAAAGCTTTACTTGCTCCATTCAATTGACTCCAGCCAAGCTTCAATCAGTTCTGCGGTCTGTACTGGATGAGTCGCCGCAAAGAAATGATCTCCGCTTTGAATTACATGCAGGTTTGCATGTTTCAAATTTTGCTTTAAGCATTGCCCCACCTGAACGGTACTTAAAGCGTCTTGGTCACCCCAGATCAGTAGAACAGGAATCTCAAGATTGCTTAACTGTTTCAGGCTAAATACGGTTTGATCTTGTAAAAACCAATCAGGAACATCTTTAAACTGCTCGCGATAATCTATCCGCCAGTCAGCACAACCGAACTGTGATAGATCCACACCACCAGAAGTTGCCAATAAAACCAGTCCTTTGACTTTCTGTGGATGATGTAGTGCAATTCCAACTGCAAGAACTCCCCCCATGGACTGGGCAACCAGAATCGAATCATCCTCAATCTGCTCTGTGATGAGTTCCTGCAGATCATGAAGATTTTGAATAGTTGAATTTGGTTCTACCCCATCGAAGCCCGGATATGTCAATATTTTTGTAGATTGATCTGTTTTTAAATGAGCCAACAACGGCTGCCAAAAGCCTTGGCTGCCTGATGCACCCGGTAAAAACACAAGCTGATTCATAGAGCTGTTGTGATATCAATTAAATATGGAATTCATCCTATCATAAAAAAAGCACCGTACTATGTGCGGTGCTTTTTAGAGAAATAAATGTGGGATTAACCCTGGAAGTAGCGCAAGTCCAGTCGACCTTCATAAACATTGGCGGTTGGGCCCGTCATCCAGACTACATCACCTTCTTTCCATTCAATCTGCAATTTACCACCCGCAAGTTCAATTTCGACCTTGCTAGATAACAAACCACGGCGCATACCAGACACTGCTGCAGCACAGGCACCTGTACCACAAGCCAGTGTTTCGCCTACACCACGCTCATAAACACGTAAACGGGCATGCTTTTCATCAATGATCTGCATAAATCCAGCATTAACGCGTGCCGGGAAACGCACATGAGATTCCACCTGTGGACCAATTTTAGCCACATCAGCAGTCAACACATCCGGAACAATCGTCACTGCATGTGGATTACCCATATTCACCACATCAATCGTCAGTTTCTCACCACCCGCCAGATCGATGTCATACAGATTTTCCGGTTCTTCAGCCACGAATGGAATTTCCTGAGGTAGGAATTTTGGATAACCCATATTCACTCGTACCCAGCCATTGGCACCAAGTTCAGGTTCCACGATTCCAGCTTTGGTCTGTACCTTGATTTTGGTTTTAGTCGTTAATTGACGTTCATGCACGAAACGGGCAAAACAGCGCACACCATTACCGCACTGCTCAACTTCAGAACCATCCGCATTAAAAATACGGTATTTAAAATCTGCACTTGGAATATCAGGCGGTTCAACAATCAAGAGCTGGTCAAAACCCACACCAAAGTTACGATTTGCCAAGCGCTGAATAGTGAGAGTATCCAGATAAGCACGCTGGCTAATCAGGTCTACCACCATAAAATCATTGCCCAGGCCATGCATCTTGGTAAATTCAAGCAACATTATTCAGTCTCCTTAAGGCAATAAACGCTCACGTTCCCAAAGTGATTCAACCGTTTCACGCTCACGAATCAGATGCGCCTGATCACCATCCACCATCACTTCAGCAGCACGGCCACGACTGTTATAGTTTGAACTCATTACGAAACCATATGCACCAGCCCCAAGAACTGCTAGTACATCATTTTCTTTAATGGCAAGCTCGCGTTCTTTGCCCAGGAAATCGCCTGTTTCACAGATCGCGCCCACCACATCCCATTCTTTTGTTTCCACATCTGTACGCGGTGTCACAGACTGAATATCCATCCATGCTTCATATAAAGCTGGACGAATCAGGTCATTCATCGCGGCATCAATGATGGCAAAGTTACGGTGATTGGTTGGTTTCAGCAGATCCACTTTGGTCAGTAAAACACCTGCATTGGCAGAGATACTACGACCCGGCTCCATATAAACTTTCAGGCCCAGTTTTTCTAAAGCCGGACGCATGGCATTGGCATATTCTTCAACCGATGGGGGTGTTTCATCTTTATATGTCACACCCAGACCACCACCGATATCGATGTGTTTCAAGTTGATGCCCATGTCTTTCAGCTTGTCGATCATGACAATGACACGATCCAGCGCATCAACAAAAGGCTGAGTTTCAGTCAACTGCGAACCGATATGACAGTCAATCCCGACCACTTCAAGATTTGGCAATGATGCTGCATAAGCATAGGTATCAAATACGCTATCTGATGGAATACCAAATTTGTTTTCTTTTAAACCAGTGGAAATATATGGATGGGTTTTCGCATCAACATCCGGATTCACACGTAGAGAAATCGGCGCTTTAACCTTAAGTTCAGCCGCTACTTTCTGAATACGATCCAGCTCGGCATAAGATTCCACATTAAAGCAGGCAATGCCGACTTCCAGTGCTTTCTTGATATCTGCTTCAGATTTACCCAGGCCTGAGAATACGATTTTTGAAGGCTCACCACCGGCTTTCAAGACACGAGCCAGTTCACCACCAGTCACGATATCGAAACCAGCACCCTGCTTGGCCAATACATTCAATACCGCAAGATTAGAGTTTGACTTTACCGCAAAACAGATTTGATGATCGATAAAGCTAAAAGCACGGTCCATATCCAGATAATGCTTTTCAAAAGTTGCTTTTGAATAAACATAAAGTGGTGTGCCAAATTGCTCTGCGAGCTGTTGCAGTGAACATTGCTCAGCATGCAATACCCCATTAATGCGGGTGAAACTCATGAATGTATCCTTTCTCTGAAAGTCTTAAGGAGATGGTGTTGAATCGGATTCAGCGGGCGCTTCAAATTGCTGCTTGACCGGCGCATCCTGTTGTTCATCTGATACTTGCGGTGCAGATTCAGTATTTTTATAGAGTAAATACTTGGCACGTTTATCGTAGTTTGGATCATTTGGAAGATGTAAAGCTCCCGACTGACCACAACCGACCAAGGCAAAACCGACTGTAATTAAACTGATGTAGCAAATGACCTGACGCATCTGACCACCTATATGAGTATTTTCGATGAAGTATAACGCGATCATCCGTATGACCAAAGCGCTAAACGCTAGAGAGTATATTCAGACATAAAAAAACGCCAGCAGATCGCTGACGTTTTTATTGATATGGATTATTTATGTTTCTGTTTATATAAGCCTAAATATCCAATAATCAGCAAAATGAACCACACCGGGCTGACCATCAAGGCACGACGGGTATCATCTTCCAGCGACAACACACCAATCATGCCGACAAAGAAAATAATCACGATCCAGCAAGTCACCAACCCACCAGGCAACTTGAATATGGATTTAGCATGCAATTCCGGACGGGTACGGTAATAGATCATGTAGCTCCAGATAATGATCAGCCATACACAGATAAACAGAATAGTCGACAAAGTTGTTGCCAAAGTAAATGCTTCAACCGTATTCGGCACGAAGTACTGTAATGCTGCACCGAGCAATAAACAGATCGCAGAGAAATACAAAGCATTCGCTGGAACGGCGCGCGAATTCAAACGACCAAAGGCTTTCGGTGCCTGTTCTTCACGAGATAAACCGAACAACATACGGCTGGTTGAGAACACTCCACTATTCATCGATGACATTACTGATGACAGCACTACCAGGTTCATGATGATTGCAGCCGCCGCAATACCTGCCTGACTGAACAGATTCACAAACGGAGAAACATTTGGATTGATCTGATCCCATGGTGTTACTGACATCACAATGATCAGAGCCAGCACATAGAAAATAATAATACGGATCGGAATCGAGTTCACCGCTTTCGGCAAGTTACGCTCTGGATCTTTGGTTTCAGCAGCCGTAGTACCAACCAGCTCTACACCTACAAAGGCGAAAATCGCAATCTGGAAACCAGCCAGGAAACCCATAGTTCCTGTCGGGAATAAACCGCCATGATCCCAGATATGGGCAAATGAAGCGACCGTACCTGCATCATTAGTAAAGCCAGTAAAGATCATCCACAGACCCACACCAATCAAAACAATAATGGCGATAATCTTGATCAAAGCAAACCAGAATTCCATTTCACCAAACAGTTTCACGGTTGCCAGGTTCAAGCCCATAATGAAGACAATAGAGGCAATACTGATCAGCACGCCTTCGCCCGGAGTAAATGGCAGGCCGTTATTAAAGAATTGCAGGTAATAGATAATGGCTGACAGATCCGCGATACCAATCGTGATCCAGCATAACCAGTAGGTCCAGCCGACAAAATAACCTGCCCATGGCCCGATCAGATCTGTGGCAAAATCAATAAAAGATTTATATTGCAGATTGGATAACAATAATTCACCCAATGCACGCATGACCAGAAACACCATAAAACCGATGATCATATAAATCACCAGAATGGATGGTCCTGCCAGGCTAATGGTTTTCCCTGAACCCATAAACAGGCCGGTGCCAATCGCACCCCCAATGGCAATTAACTGCAGGTGCCGGTTGGATAAACTACGCTGTAGCTCACCATCTTCCGATGATGAGTGACTATATTTTTCTGACATTATTTCATTTCAACTTTGAGTTTTAATCGCGACAAATTAACGTAAAAAACCCGGAATACAAAAAGAAAATTCGCATCATTTGTATTTTCCAACTAATCTTGCAAGTTAATTTATTTTTCTTATATCAATATTCATTTATCTTTAGTCTTAGTTTTAAGGCGCAATGAATACAGGATTTTTCTTGTCAAAGCGCTGAAACTATGTAAAAAATAGAATACAAATCCGCCAATATTCGCGTTTAGGATGAGCGCGCATGGCATAGCAATTGCTTTTCAATCAACATCTCAAATAAAGCTGACACGGATAAATAAGAAGAAATTTATGCAAAATTTACAAAGCATCATGGAAACCGTCAGTGGCTGGGTCTGGGGCCCATATATGCTGGTCCTCATTGTCGGTACCGGTATATTCCTGACCTTCCGCCTGCTGTTCTGGCAGTTCCGCATGTTGCCACTGGCCTTTAAACAGGTTTTTGGCAAACACCCTTCGCATGAAGGCGATATTTCCCAGTTTGGCTCACTCATGACCGCACTGTCAGCTACCATCGGTACCGGTAATATTGCCGGTGTCGCAACTGCCTGTGTGCTGGGTGGTCCTGGGGCCGTATTCTGGATGTGGATGACTGCCCTGTTCGGAATGGCAACCAAATATGGCGAAGGTGTACTGGCCGTCAAATACCGGGTTAAAAATGAACGCGGTGAAATGTCTGGCGGTCCAATGTATTACATTGAGCGTGGCCTGAAATGGAAATGGCTGGCGCTGATTTTTGCGTTCTTTGGTGCTGTCGCATCTTTGGGAATTGGTAGTTCAGTTCAGTCCAACACTGTTGCACTCGCGGTAGAAAATGGTTTTGGTCTGGAAACTTGGGTTACAGGGATCGTGATCACTGCGTTTTCTGCACTAGTGATTCTAGGCGGGATTAAGTGGATTTCTAGAGCTGCTTCCTTCATCGTTCCAATTATGGCGATTGGTTATGTAGCGGGCGGTCTGATCATTATTTTCACCCATCTCGATTTAGTGGGTCCTGCACTAAAAATGATTTTCACCTATGCTTTTACTGGTGAAGCTGCCGTAGGTGGTGCGATTGGTGCGGCGATTCGTTATGGTGTCGCGCGTGGTGTATTCTCAAATGAAGCTGGTATGGGTTCAGCACCGATTGCCGCAGCTGCTGCAAAAACCGATCACCCTGCACGTCAAGGCTTGGTTTCCATGACCGGAACCTTTATTGACACGATTATTGTCTGTTCGATTACCGGTATTGTCCTGGTAATGGGCTTCATCATGGCCGGCAGTGATTTTGGTGGACAAACCGGTGCTGTTCTGACTGTTTCTACATTTAACAAACTGCTGCCAGGTGTCGGTGGCTGGATCGTGACCTTCGGTATTATCTTCTTCGCCTATTCTACCATTTTGGGCTGGAGCTACTACGGCGAAAAATGTGCCACCTATCTGCTCGGTGAAAAATTTGTATTCCCTTATCGCATCATTTATATCGCTTCAGTATTTATTGGCTGTGTAGCAACACTGGATCTGGTCTGGCTGTTCGCAGACACATTCAACGGTTTGATGGCGATTCCAAACTTGATCGGCCTGCTACTGCTGTCTGGGGTGATCGTGAAAGAATCCAAAGATTTTATTGCTCGCCGTAAATCAGGTGAACTGTATTAATCAAATTTAAAACCCTTAATAAAAGAGCCACGTTCATCGTGGCTTTTTTATCAATTTAAGTTTGCTAAAACTATCAGTTCACACGGCCAGAAAATTCATCATCATGAGCTTGATTTAGATTTAAGAACTCTTCACGATCGGCTTCAATCTCAAGAGCAGTTTCTAGAGATAATACAAAGAACAGTACACCCGGAATTTTCATTTCCCCTTCGGCATCTTCCAGATGTTCACTGACCATTTGGTAAACCGGATGGGCTTCATCAAATGGCACATCGATATAAAGATCACCTGAATAACTTTCAATTACGCCAGGCTGTTCTATGCCCATACAGGGTGCAAAATTAATTTGGCGTTGCTCTAGCCATTCCATCAGGTTCTGACGTAAATGATAGGACTCAGCATCTGCATTTTCATGTTCGTAATTTTCAAAATGTACAAATAATACATCACGGTCTTTTTCACGTGCGATCGCATCGATATGTTTTAAAAGTTGTGGCATGTCAGGTTTCCTGTACCCGTGATGAATTTTCTCATTATAGAAGGTATTTTACTTTCATGTAGAAAGGTGCATCCATAAGCGTCATATGTTGACGTAAATCACTGACTTTTTCAGCTAAAGGTCTTGGTTTTCAGTCTCATTCACCGCTATGCTGTAGCCCCCATTCCCAATATTTATTTTCGGAAATTATGGCTAAAGCAAAAAGTGTGTATCGTTGTGAACAATGTGGAGCAGACCATCCCAAATGGGCGGGTCAGTGTTCTGAATGTGGGGAATGGAACAGTCTGGTAGAAGTCAGTATTGCGCCTGCAACGACACATCGTGCTCAGCCAAAAATTGGAGGTTATGCCGGTCAGGCAGCAGCGATTACTACCTTAAATAAAGTGTCTGTTTCACATGAAACCCGTCTGCAAACCGGGATTGGTGAGTTTGACCGAGTCTTAGGCGGTGGTCTCGTTACAGGTTCTGTGGTGCTGATTGGTGGTGACCCGGGGATTGGTAAGTCAACTATCCTATTGCAAACCGCAACCCATATGGCAGCAGGCAATAGCTCTGCCCTGTATGTGACAGGTGAAGAATCTTTATCTCAGGTGGCATTACGCGCCCAGCGTCTGGACTTACCAACTAACCAACTGAAAGTCATGGCAGAAACCTGTGTGGAACGCATTTGCGAGGTGCTTGCACAGGAACGTCCTGCTGTTGCGATTTTGGACTCGATTCAGACTTTATATACCGAAACCTTGCAGTCTGCACCAGGTGGTGTGTCACAGATTCGTGAATCTGCAGCCCTACTGACCCGTTTCGCTAAAAATAGCGGCACTGCCCTGTTTATTGTTGGTCACGTGACCAAAGAAGGTGCCTTAGCAGGTCCGCGTGTACTGGAACATATGGTGGACTGTGTGCTGTATTTTGAAGGCCAGTCGGATTCACGTTACCGTATGATCCGCGCAGTCAAAAACCGTTTCGGTGCAGTCAATGAACTTGGCGTCTTTGGCATGACCGATAAAGGTCTGCGTGAAGTCGCCAATCCATCTGCCATTTTCCTCAGTCGTTATGATGAAGCGATTCCAGGTTCCATCGTCATGATCAGCCGTGAAGGGACTCGCCCACTTTTGGTTGAAGTTCAGGCTTTGGTCGATGATGCCCATGGCCAGCCACGCCGTGTAGCCTTGGGGTTAGAGCAGAATCGTCTGAATATGCTGCTGGCCGTGATGCACCGTCATGGTGGCGTACAAACATCCGGACAGGATGTCTATGTCAATATCGTCGGTGGTTTAAAGATTACCGAAACCGGTTCTGACCTGGCTGTACTTTTAGCCTGTGCATCCAGTATCCGGACTAAAGCCTTGCCTCAGCAACTCGCTGTTTTTGGTGAAGTTGGTCTTTCTGGCGAAATTCGTCCGGTGCCGAATGGTCAGGAACGTCTGAAAGAAGCCGTCAAACATGGTTTTAAATATATTATTTTACCGCGTGCCAATGCACCGCAAAAACCGATTCCCGGCGTACAGGTCATTGCTGTAGCCCGATTGCATGAAGCCCTGAGTGAAGCCATGAGCCTAAGTGACGAACTCAATTAGTTTTAATTGATAAATCTTGCGAAAAGCCTAAAAAAATACACATTTTTGATTGAAATCCCCTATAAAGCCTATATAAATAGAGTATTCAAATAAGTTTTTTTCACATAGGAAAATTGAATGGAAGTTCGACAGCGTGGTTTGGTTGCAGGTCTTTTAACAGCAGCATTACTGGTTGCTCCTTTAACTGCTGAAGCAAAACGTGCCGGTGGCGGTAAAAGCCATGGTATGCAACGTTCTGCTGCGCCTACTCAATCTTATCAACAACCTCGTCAAGCTGCGCCAGCACAACAGGCTCCAGCCGCTGGTGCTGCAACTCAGCAAAGATCTGGCCCAGGCGTAGGTAGTATGGTTGCTGCCGGTGTAGCAGGTGCTGCAGTGGGTGCAGTTGCTGCCAATGCGCTGGCTGATGACAAAGAAGTACAAGCGGCTTCTGAAGCTCAAGCAGCTCAACAGCAACAAGAGGAAAAAGGTGGTATTCCTGGCTGGATCTGGATCTTGCTTGCTGCCGCTGTTGCCTTCTTCATTTTCCGTAAGATGGGCGTAAAAAAAAAAGTAGCTTCTAATCCATACGCTCCAAATAGTGGTGCTGGTCATTCAGCACCATTTGGTCAGACACCTCCTCGCGGTGGTGACAACACCAATATTTTTGGTCAGAACGTGGGTGGTAGCACACCAAGTACAAATGCTCCGTTTGGTTCAGCTCCGGTAAATAACGCGCCATTTGGTGCAGCCTATACCAATAGCGGCAACCAGCTTCCAGATGGAACAGAACCTGCGACTTTCTTACGTGTTGCACGTCAGCGCTTCAACCACATTCAGTCAATGAATACGGCGAGCAACATTTCAGAAATTAAACGTTACCTGACCCCTGATCTTTACCAGTCGATGTATAACGATATTATGGCAAATCAGGATCAGGACGTAGCTGAGTTCTCTAACCTGAATGCAATGGTTGTGGATTCATCGAATGAGAATGGTCAATACGTAGTAAGCGTACGCTTCACTGGTACTGTAAGTGAAGACTTGAATAGCCAACCTCAACCGTTTGCTGAAATCTGGCACTTTGTCAAACCTGCCGGTTCTCAACAAGATTGGGTGGTTGCAGGAATCCAGCAAGACTAAATTCTTATCTCATTAATCGTATATCAACAGCGGCTTTCGGGCCGCTGTTTTGCTTTCTGAATCATTGAAAACTATTTAAATTTATTCTTGTTCTCTTTCTATTCGTTTTATTGTTATTCCTCTAAACAAATAGCTTAGTTTGCGTGTTTTAAGCTCTATCAGTCGACTTTTATACAAAAGCCAGTTTTCGGATTGGCTTTTTTATTTTGAACCTTTTAATCTAGATACAAAGATATTTGAGATACTGACATGACTGAGCGTGTTTCTCCCCCTGCCACGCTGGCAAACCGCGCACTGGCAGGCAATGCCGAAGCCCAATTTGAGCTTGCCGAACTCTATATGCAAAGCGAGCATGACGAAGACATCATGCTGGCTGAAGAATGGGCATTGAAAGCAGCCAATGGCGGCTGGGTTGAAGCCATGTACTGGCTCGGTGAGGGTTATACGGTTTATGCCAAAGAAATCGCTGAGGAAGACCCTGAAGATTCTAAAGCTCACTTTGAGTTAGCCTATTACTGGTTGAGTAAAGCCAATTTCGAAAAACACCCTGCAGCGACTTTAGAACTGGCTAGTTTTTACCGTCGTGGTAATGTGGTCGAAAAAGATGTTGAAAAATCTATCGCTCTTGTAAAGCAAGCAGCTGAATGGGGCGAAGTTCAAGCCATGCGTGATCTTGCCTTTATTTATGCCAATGGTCTTGGTGTGGCCGCTGATGACATACGGGCAGATTACTGGACTAAGAAAGCAGATGAAATTGAGCAGGACATAGAATAAATAACAAGCCCGTCAGATGATGGGCTTTTTTACGAGAATAAAACTTTATTTCAGTTTTCAAATATCAGGATATTTCTCAAAATATTTTCAAAATTTTCTTATTAGTCAGATAATAAACAATTTCGGATTGGAACCAAATTAATTTCCAAGTACAATACCTCGCTAGTCGAGGGATGCTGCGACGTTTTACAGGTACGAAATGTAAAAGCGCCAGGCTCGACGATCGGTCCAACTTTTTCTAGACAGACCAACAACGGCATCCGCGAACTGAATGATCAATTATTGTTTTTTATAAGGAGATCGTGATGAACGCGGTTAATGCTTCATTTACAGATTATAAAGTTGCTGATATTTCCCTAGCTGACTACGGCCGTAAAGAAATCAAACTTGCAGAAGCTGAAATGCCTGCCCTAATGGGTCTGCGTAAGCGCTACTCAGCTGCCAAACCGCTTGCTGGTGCCAAAATCCTTGGCTGTATCCACATGACTATTCAAACTGCAGTTTTAATTGAAACTCTGGTTGAATTAGGCGCTGAAGTTCGCTGGACTTCTTGTAACATCTTCTCTACTCAAGACCACGCTGCTGCTGCAATCGCTGCTCGTGGTATTCCTGTATTTGCTTGGAAAGGCGAAACAGAAGAAGAATACATGTGGTGTCTTGAACAACAGATCAATGTGAACGGCAAACCTTGGGATGCCAACATGATTCTGGATGATGGCGGTGACTTAACTGCTGTTGTTCACGAAAAATATCCTGAACTGATTGCAAAAATCCACGGGATTACTGAAGAAACAACTACAGGTGTAGCGCGTCTTCTGGAAATGTGGAAAGATGGCTCTCTGAAAGTTCCAGCGATTAACGTCAACGATTCAGTAACCAAGTCTAAAAACGACAACAAATACGGTTGCCGTCACTCTCTAAATGATGCGATCAAACGTGCAACTGACATGCTGCTTTCTGGCCGTCGTGCGTTAGTGATCGGCTATGGTGACGTAGGTAAAGGTTCTGCTCAGTCTCTTCGTCAAGAAGGCATGATCGTACGTGTATCTGAAATCGATCCAATCTGTGCGATGCAAGCATGCATGGACGGTTATGAAGTGGTTTCTCCATACAAAAACGGCGTTCAAACTGGCAAAAAAGAAGATGTGAACGTTGATCTTCTTCAAAATACCGACCTGATCGTGACTACCACTGGTAACTACCACGTATGTGACGCTGCAATGTTGGATACACTGAAAGCTGGTGCAGTAGTTTGTAACATCGGTCACTTCGACACTGAAATCGATACCAACTACCTACGTAGTTATAAATGGGTTGAAGTGAAACCTCAAGTACACCAAGTATATCGTTCAGAAAATGAAAATGATTACCTGATCCTGCTTTCTGAAGGTCGTCTGGTAAACCTGGGTAATGCAACTGGTCACCCATCACGTGTGATGGACGGTTCATTCGCGAACCAAGTATTGGGTCAAATGCACCTGTTCGCTGAGAAATTTGCGGATCTTCCTGAAGATCAAAAACAAGCAGCGATTCGTGTAGAACTGCTTCCTAAGAAATTAGACGAAGAAGTTGCTGCTGCAATGGTTGCCGGTTTCGGTGGTGTTCTGACTCAATTGACTCCAGAACAGGCAGATTACCTAGGTGTACCTGTTGAAGGTCCATTCAAGTCTGATGCTTATAAATATTAATATCCCTCACCCCATCCCTCTCCCTTAGGGAGAGGGTGACCATCCAAATTATTTTCAATGAAGTTTTAATGACTTCAAGTGAAAAAAATATGGGCTTAAACCCTGCATAATTCAGTAATGAATTCTCCTCTCCCTTTGGGAGAGGTCAGGGAGAGGGTGATAAGTAAAAAGTATTTATAAAAAGGATTTGAACATGTCTAAACAGATTCCAATTTCTTTTGAGTTTTTCCCGACCAAAACCGATGCGGGTGCGGAAAAGCTCAAAACCGTACATCAAGAACTACAACTGCTGAACCCAGAATTCTTTTCTGTGACGTATGGCGCGGGTGGTTCAACACGCGAACGTACTTTATCTACGATCAATGACTTTAATGGTAAAGGTACACCCGTTGCCCCTCACCTGTCTTGTATCGGTGATGACAAGGCACGTATCGCTGAACTGCTTGATTTGTATAAGGCACAAGGAATTAACCGTATTGTCGCGCTGCGTGGTGACTTGCCATCTGGTCAGGTGGGCCTGGGTGAATTGCCTTATGCACAGGATCTGGTTCGCTTTATCCGTGAACATTCAGGTGACCACTTCCATATTGAAGTTGCCGCTTATCCTGAAATGCATCCACAAGCAGACAGCTTTGATAAAGATATTCAGCACTTTGTGGATAAGGTAAATGCAGGTGCCAATGCTGCATTAACGCAATTCTTCTTTAATCCGGATGCTTATTTCTACTTTGTAGAACGTATCCAGAAAGCTGGAATTGATATTCCAGTAGCGCCAGGTATCATGCCAATTACCAATGCCAGCAACCTGATTCGCTTCGCAGATGGTACAGGTGCTGAAATTCCACGCTGGATTCGCAAGCAACTGGCAACTTATGGAGATGACACTGCAAGCATTAAAGCCTTTGGTCATGAAGTTGTGGTGAAATTCTGTGAACGCCTGATTGCTGGCGGTGCACCGAGCTTGCACTTCTATACCATGAATACCACTGATCCAACCCGTCAACTTGTTAAAGACCTCGGTCTTGCATAAGTAAAATACCTGATTTGAGAGTAAAACTTTAATGCCACGTTTTTTTATTGAAGCTGATTTAGCAGTAGATACCACTGTAGAACTGACTGAAACAGTGTTTCATCATTGGGTTAAAGTTTTACGTGCTCAAGTCGGCGAAAAAGCCACCCTGTTTAATGGACAAGGTGGTGAATATGAAGTTGAACTGGTTGAAGTTTCCAAAAAGTCGGCTGCTGTACAGGTCAATAGTTATAACCCTACGGATCGCACACCAAAATTTAAAGCCTTGCTTGGCCAGGTCATGAGTAAAGGTGACCGCATGGATTATGCGATCCAGAAAGCGGTCGAACTGGGTGTATCTGAAATTCAGCTTTTAACCTCTGAACGCTGTGAGATGCGCCTGAAATACGACCGCGACCAGAAGAAACTGGATCATTGGCAAGGTGTAGCCATTGCCGCTTGCGAACAGTGTGGAATGAATATTGTTCCTAAAATTTTAGCGCCAATGTCACTTGAAAAATGGCTGGAAACTGATCTTCCTACTACCAAACTGGTGCTAGCGCCAAATAAAGAAGAAATTGATGTTCTGGTGAATGCCACGCTGGATATTGCCTTGCTGATTGGCCCTGAAGGCGGCTTGAGTGAAGCAGAAATCCTAGCGGCGAATGCGCAAGGCTTTGTCAATTGGTGTATTGGTGAACGTGTCCTGCGTACCGAAACTGCTCCTGTCGTTGCCCTCTCAATTTTGAATTACACTATTTAAGCGGTCAAAATTGTAAAATTTAGTTATTAATTTTATTGATTTTTATTTATAAGCGCTCTACTCTTGAGTCAATAATAATGAAACACATATTGATTGATTTAAGAATCATTCAAGCTTGAATAAAAATTAAAATCTAGGATAAAAACCGTTCAGGACGAATACAAGGCACTTAATTATATGATTGATAATCAAGAGGCTTATATCAAAGAGCACTTGCATCGTGCTCAGGTTGCGAACACGCTTCGACATAGCCGATATTTTCTGTTAAGTATCATGATTATTTGCCTCTATATTTTCTGTGTTTATCACATTCAATATAGCTCATCGAATAGTTACTTTAATCTCTGGTTTATCCTGACTGAAATTACCGTCAGTATGTGCTGGCTCATCAATACCCTGTATTTTAAGCCTGAACAATATCAACTGAAAAATGCACATTACTGGTTACAGATTCAGAGTTTTGCGGTAGGTTGCTGTATCGCTTCCGGTATTTCCCTGATCTATTATTACTTGCCGCAGGCCAATATTAATTTTGATGAAATAGAAGCACTAACCCTTTCGGCTTTGCTATTAATCGTGACTCAAGCCTTCGGTCTGACTTATTTAACCCAGAAGCTCAGTTACTTTTCACTGGTATTTTTACCTTCATTAGTACCCTTTTTACTCTTTCAGTTTTTTCATATTTCTGGTGCCAATCCGGTCTTTGGTCTAGCTCTAAATTTTGCAGTTATTGTGATCCTGCTCTGTGCCAATAGTACCTATCGTATTCACACACGTACTTCCCGCCTTTATGCGGAAAATGAATTACTGGTGAGCAATGCCGAACAGCAGGTCGCCTGGACGGATGAACTGTGCAAACAGTTACAGACTGAAGTCAATAAATCAAAAGATATCGAACTGGAGCTACAGCTCAGCAATCAGTTACTGGAACAGAAAGTTCGTGAACGTACTTATGATATCGAACAGATTAATATTGATCTGAAAAACCAGCAGCAAAACCTTGAGCTGACCCATGAAATCGCCGGCATCCGTCCATGGGACTGGAATATCAAAGACCGCAGTATTTTGCTGACCAATCATAAAGATGAGAAGGTACAACGGAAATCCAGTGAGCATCATTTGCAGTTACAACATATGATTCATCCCGATGATCTGGCTGCATTCAAAAGCAATATGAAACAGCATCTGCGTGGGAAAACTGAGCGCTATGAAGTAACTTACCGGATTCAGCAAGCGCCGGGAGTCTGGAGTTGGGTACATGATGTAGGTCGGGTGATCAGTCGCGATCCCGAAACTCACCGTCCTTTACGCATGGTGGGAATTTTGCGTGATATTCAACAGGAACGTAGTTCTCAAGAACGCCTGAAACTGGCAGCCAGTGTAATTGAGCAAGCAGCTGAAGGGATCTTCATCCTAAATGATGAATTACGTTATATCGAAGTGAACCCTTATTTCGAAAATTTGTCCGGTTTTGAACGTAATGACATCTTGGGTAAATATCTATTTGATATTACTGCGAGTCATAAGTCACAGCAGCGCAGCATTCATTCCAATATCATCAAACAAGTTGTGAAAATCGGTTCTTTTGATGGCGAACTGAGTGAGAAATTCCTGTCTGGCAAAGAGATGCCACTCTGGTTACATATCAATGCAATTACCGATGATGAAGGCCGTATCACTCACTATATCGGCATTGTCTCTGATCTGACTGAGCGTAAATTACAGGAACAGCGCCTGTCTTATCTGGAAAATTACGACACACTGACTGATTTACCGAACCGTTTTTACTATAACTACCAGCTGCATCAATATCTGATGACGCAAAAAGATTCCATCAAGAAAATGGCGGTGATCCGACTCAATATCGATCGTTTCCGTCCATTGAATGAATATCTGTCTAATAATGGCGGTGATGAGCTGTTGCGTCAGGTGGCACAACGCTTACGTCTGACCAATGCTGAAGCTCTATTTGTTGCTCATCTAAATGGCGATGACTTTGCGATTTTGTATGAAATCTCGCATATTCGCCCTTCTGTACAGGAACATTGTCAACGTATTGCTGAAGCTTTCCAGGCTCCTTTCCATATTTTCGGCCAAGATTATGTGATTACCCTGTCGATGGGTGTAGCCTTCTATCCAGATCATGGTCGTCAGTTAGACTATTTAAATAACTGTGCAGAACAGGCGCTGAGTGAAGCCAAAAATCTAGGCGGGAATACTATCCATTTTTACTCTAATGAAAATACAGCTTTGCTAGAGCAAGGAATTTTCATTGAACGTGATCTGCGTAAAGCCATCCAGAATGGTGAACTCGTAGTCTATTATCAGCCGAAAATTAATTTTAATGACCAGCACATTTATGGCTTTGAAGCTTTAGTGCGCTGGAAACATCCAGAAAAAGGCATCATCCCACCGGGCCTGTTTATTCCTTTAGCCGAACAGACCAGCCTGATTTCCGAGATTGGCCGTCTGGTGATTCAGCAAACTGCCAGACAGATTCGTGAATGGAATGATCTTGGCTTTCATAATATCTGTGTCTCTGTGAATATCGTGGCGCAGCAACTGCGTCGTGGTCAGTTACTCGATGATCTGGATCAGGCCATTAGCGAAAACCAGATTTCTGGCACTAGTCTGGAACTAGAAATTACTGAATCTTCACTGATTGAAAACTCTGAATCTGTCAAAAATCTGCTGAACCAGATCAAGCAGCGCCAGATTAATATCTCGCTGGATGATTTTGGAACCGGTTATTCTTCTTTATCCTATCTTGCCGATTTTCCTATTGATATTCTCAAAATTGACCGCAGTTTTGTCTCTAAAATTGGCGAACATAAACAGGAAGCAATTGTCAGCGCCATGGTCGCGATGGGCAAAGCCATGGGCATGACTGTCGTCGCTGAAGGTATTGAAACTGAAGAACAGCTGCAATATCTACGTGATTTAGATTGTGATATTGCCCAAGGCTACTTCTTCTCCAAGCCATTGCCTGAACTGGAAGCAACTGCGTATTTAGAACAGAATCGCGTCGCTGAAACTTATATATATCAAGTCTAAGTCTATATCTACCTCGAATAATATTGTCGCAAAAATGGTCGACTTTGACTGGGCTAAGTGCTTAACAAATGTTATATTCAGAGCCATAAATGCAATTTTTTACCCGCTTTCTGGGTAATCTTTACAACGATAGAGATACAGATGGACGAACAATCTTTAAAGCAGCAGGCTCTTTACTATCACGAATTCCCTACTCCAGGAAAAATCAGCGTTACACCAAGCAAACAATTGGTCAACCAACGTGACTTAGCCCTTGCTTACTCGCCTGGCGTTGCCGCACCATGTCTTGAGATTGAACGTGATCCTTCAACAGCTGCCCTATATACCGCACGCGGTAACCTGGTTGCAGTGGTCAGTAACGGTACAGCAGTTCTTGGTTTGGGTAATATTGGCCCATTGGCGTCTAAACCGGTCATGGAAGGTAAAGGCGTACTGTTCAAAAAATTTGCGGGTGTTGATGTATTCGATATCGAAATTGCTGAAAATGATCCAGACAAGATTGTTGATATTGTCGCTTCTCTAGAGCCCACTTTTGGCGGGATCAACCTGGAAGACATTAAGGCTCCAGAATGTTTCTATATTGAACAGAAACTTCGTGAACGCATGAAAATCCCTGTGTTCCACGATGACCAGCATGGTACTTCAATCATTGTAGGTTCTGCTCTTCTGAATGCTTTGCAATTAAACGGCAAAAAAATTGATGAAATCAAGATCATTGCTTCAGGTGCCGGCGCTGCTGCCCTGTCTTGCTTGAACTTGCTTTGTGCCCTTGGCGCGAAAAAAGAAAATATCATCGTTGCTGACTCACGTGGTCTATTAACAACTAAACGTGAAGGTCTGGACGAATCTAAAAAAGCATATGTACAAGACATTGATGCCTCTCAGATCGGTGACGTGATTGCAGGTGCAGACATGTTCCTGGGTCTTTCTGCAGCCGGTATTCTCACCAAAGAAATGGTGAAACTGATGGCCAAAGATCCAATTATCTTTGCCTTGGCGAACCCGGATCCAGAAATTCTGCCTGAACATGCACACGAAATTCGTGATGACGTCATCATGGCGACTGGCCGTTCTGACTATCCGAACCAAGTGAACAATGCACTGTGCTTCCCTTATATCTTCCGTGGTGCATTAGACGTTGGTGCCACCACCATTAATGAAGAGATGAAAATTGCCTGCGTACACGCGATTGCACGTATGGCACACATAGAAGCAGATGCTGCATCTTATGGAGAAAAATCAGCTTCTTTCGGCCGTGATTACCTGATTCCTGGTCCACTGGATCAACGCCTAATTCTGGAAATTGCGCCTGCAGTTGCACAAGCTGCAATGGATTCTGGCGTGGCGACTCGTCCGATTCAGGATTTCTCGGCATATCGTCAACGTCTGTCTGAGTTTGTTTACAACTCAGCCTTCATGATGAAACCAATCTTTGCACAAGCTAAAACAGATCCTAAACGTATCGCTTATGCAGAAGGTGAAGACCTGCGTGTACTGCGTGCTGCGCAAATTGCAGTGGATGAAGGCTTGGCAAAACCGATTCTGGTGGGTCGTCCAGCAGTCATCGAAGCCAATATCAAGAAATTAGGCTTACGTCTTGAAGATGGTGTGAATATCACTATCGTGGATCAGGAAAAGAACCCAGATTACGAAAAATTTGCAGACGACTATTACAACCTGATGCAACGCAAAGGTGTAACGCCTGAATATGCACACCGTGAAGCGCGTCGCCGCTCTACCCTGATCGCTGCGATGCTGGTTCGTCATGGCATGGCGGACGGTATGTTATGTGGTACTTACTCAAGCTATGACATCCATCTGGACTTTGTCAGCAATGTCATCGGCAAACAGGATGGCCATAATACCTTCTTCACCTTAAACGCATTAATGCTTGAAGAGCGCAACCTGTTTATCGCGGATACCTACATCAACCGTAATCCAACGGCTGAACAGCTTGCTGAGATGACGATTCTGGCTGCTGAAGAAGTACGTCGTTTCGGTATTACTCCACGTGTTGCCCTACTTTCTCACTCTAGCTTCGGTTCAGACCAGCACGATGCCAGCGCACAAAAAATGCGCCGTGTATATGAAATCCTTTCTGAAACTGCACCTGAGCTTGAAGTTGAAGGTGAAATGCATGGTGATGCAGCACTGGACGAAAATATCCGTCAGTTTGCATTCCCGAACTCTCGTTTCAAAGGTTCTGCAAACTTGCTGATCATGCCAAATCTGGATGCAGCCAATATTTCGTTTAACCTGTTAAAAGCAACTTCAGGTAATAACGTGACCATTGGTCCTATCCTGCTTGGTGCTGCGAAACCTGTTCATATCCTGACACCAACTGCAACGACTCGTCGCGTAGTGAATATGACTGCGTTAACTGTCGCTGAAATTCAGGAAGCAGAAAAAAACGCGCTTTAAGGAATGTACGCATCAGCGTAACTTCTTGACTTGAGAAAACCTCTATTCTGTAGCATGATGCTTGTAAGAATAGAGGTTTTTTCATGCAAGTTTATTTAGTAGGCGGTGCAGTTCGGGATCATTTACTTGGACACCCCTATCACGAAAAAGATTATGTGGTTGTCGGCGCGACGCCGGAACAATTGCTTGCTAAAGGTTTTCAACCTGTTGGCAAGGACTTCCCTGTTTTTCTTCATCCTGAAACCAAAGACGAATATGCTCTGGCACGTACCGAACGCAAGTCTGGCTATGGTTATCATGGTTTCGAATTTTATACCGATATCAATGTCACCTTGGAAGAGGATCTGATCCGCCGTGACCTGACCATCAACGCCATGGCCATGGATTATTCAGGTAAGATTTATGATCCTTATGGCGGTCAAAAAGATCTGGCTGATCGTGTACTGCGTCATGTATCAGAAGCTTTTGTCGAAGATCCTTTACGTGTTTTAAGGATTGCCCGCTTTGCTGCGCGTTATCAACATCAGGGTTTTAGCATTGCAGAAGAAACGTTGGTGCTGATGAAGCAGCTGGCGGAATCGGGCGAGCTTAATGCATTGACACCTGAGCGGGTCTGGAAAGAAACCACACGCGCACTGATGGAACAGGATGCAGATGTGTATTTTGAAGTATTACGTAGTTGTGGTGCTTTAAAAGTGCTGTTCCCGGAACTGGATGCCTTATATGGCATTCCGCAACGTCCTGAATATCATCCGGAAATTGACTGTGGTATTCATACCATGATGTCTTTACAGCAAGCCTGCCGCCAAAATTATACTCTGGATGTTCGTTTTGCAGTTCTGGTTCATGACCTGGGTAAGGCATTAACCCCTGTTGAAGAATTGCCACGCCATATCATGCATGAAGAACGTGGGATCAAACCGGTAAATGAGCTGTGTGAACGTTTAAGAGTTCCGACTCATACCAAACAGCTGGCATTGGCGGTCTGTAAAGAACACTTAAAATGCCATCAGGCTTTTAACTTAAAACCTGGCACTTTATGGCGTTTATTACAGCGTCTGGATGTATTGCGTCGTCCTGAACGTGTTGAAGCGTTTGTACAGGCCTGTGAATGTGACTCTCGCGGTCGCTTGGGTCTGGAAAATCGTGCTTATCCTCAGGCTCAATATGTGCTGGATGCCATGCAGGTTGTACGTAGCATCAAAGCACAAGATTTACCACCGGAAATTCAAGGTCCGGATATTGGTGAAATGCTGATTGAACGACGGATTGCGGCTTTGGCAGAACTGAAAGAACAGCATAGTGCCATACTTTAAACATCAGGCTCCTTCAAGGGGCCTTTTTATTTAATATCTGAAATCTCATTCATCTCGATTTTCTATATAGATAGCAATAATTCTTTGAAGCTACTGTGCACTTGCAACACTTAAGCAAAGTAAATATTGATTATGATTGATATTATTTTTAGCTAAGAATATGTCTAATGACTTATCTCATCCGTCAACTGGATCTTGAAAAAGACCTGTATGACGTTCATCAACTCACGATTCAGCTTGGCTATCCCTCTACGCTGAAAAATATCAAACAGCGTTGGGAACGGATTCATCAAGACAGTCATTATCAGACACTAGTTATAGAACAGGATTCACATGTGATCGGCTATGCCGGTTTTATTCAGGAATACACCTGGGAATTTGACGGTGGATATTTAAGGATTCAGGTTTTTGTAATTGATCAGGCCTATCGTGGAAAAGGTATAGGCAAGCAATTAATGGCTGCTATTGAACAGATTGCAAAAGAGCAAGTCTTCAAGATGATTCAGCTCAACAGCGGAAATCGCGAAGAACGCTATCCTGCGCATGCCTTTTATCAAGGACTGGGATTTGACAGTTACAGTATTGGATTTCGCAAGCATCTGGAATGATCAGCCAGTCATAACCAGCTGATCAATCGTGGGTTTAATTTATGAAATTTCAGCAGGGAAAGTAATCACTTTTTCCAATTTCATCTGATTGGTTGCAATCATCAGCAAGCGATCAAGACCTAGGGCAATACCTGAACATTCCGGCATTTGTGGCAATGCCGCCAGCAAATACTCATCAATCGGCATGACATGCAAGCCAAGCACTGCCCGTTCTGCATTATCTGCTTCAAAGCGGGAACGCAAAACTTCAGCATCAATCAGCTCATCATAAGCATTGGCCAGTTCCAGCCCTTCGATATACAACTCGAAACGGGCCGCAACCAGTTCCCCATCTTCATCGATTCTGGTTTTAGCCAATGATGCCAGTTCCGGTGGAAAATCTGTCAGAAATACAGCCGTATCGAAACCCAGGCTTGGCTCGACCATATGCGAGAATAAAAGGTCGATATACCCTAAACGGTCATCCCCCAAGTCCAGATTGAGACCTACCCTGCGACAGCAATCTTTGAGTTGCTGCAAAGTGGCCTGTAAAGGATTGAGATCCAGGCGATCCATAAAGGCATGTTTATAGCTGAGCACAGTGGGGCGGATTTCTCCAAAACGTGCCTTAAGCGTCACATTTAACAGATCTGTCACTTCAAACATCAGATCTTTCAGACTAAAGGCCGGACGATACCATTCCAGCATGCTGAATTCACTATTGTGCTTGCGGCCGTGTTCATCATCCCGAAACACCTTACAGATCTGGTAAATCGGTCCACTACCACTCGCCAATAAACGTTTCATGGCAAATTCAGGTGAGGTCTGTAGATAATGTGTGCCGAGCTTACCCATGACATGACGCTGGGCCTGAATCGAAGCCAGGTGCACATCGGTCACACCAGCCTGAGATAAAATCGGTGTTTCTACTTCCAGCACGTCACGTTCAGCAAAAAACTGACGGAGCTGGGCATACATGTTGGCACGTGCTTTAATGGCTTTTAAGTCGCAGGTCGGTTGATAAGATACAATCTGACTCATGCCTTTGGCCCTCCATGAGCGGCCCATTCACGGCGTAAAGGATAAGTCTTGCGTAAATGATCAAATGCTTTCTGATCGACTTTGCCATCTTTTAAACAGGCACGCAGATTGGCATCATCACGGGCGATATCATAGATCTGGGTTAAATGCTGCTGTAGCGCCAGTTTTAAATCCTGATTCTGGAAAAACTGTTCACAGACAGGCAACTGGCTTTCAAACTGCTTATTAATCTCAAAGCCGAAAGTCTGGCAAAATGCGTCGTAAATCATTTGAGTACCGCGTGCCTTACCTTCCAGACTATAACCTGCAATATGCGGCGTCACCAAAGTAATCAGATTCAGCAACTGTTCAGAAATTTCCGGTTCATGCTCAAACACATCCAGTACAACCTGACGTTGAGTTGCCTGAATATCAGCAATTAGTGCTGCTTCTTCAATGACTGGCCCACGCGCTGAATTAATTAAAATGGCTTCAGGCTTCATTTGTCCAAGAGCATTAGCATTAATTAAATGATAAGTTGGATGCTGACCTGTTTTGGTTAAAGGTACATGAATGGAAATGGCATCTGCAGTTTTTAGCAGTTCTTCAAATTCAACCTGATGAACCTGATCGCGCTGTACAAAGGGATCATAGGCAATCACATTCCAGCCTAGCAATTTGGCCATTGTTGCTAAACGCGAACCGACATTTCCTAGACCGACAATACCCAAGGTGAAATCTTTATTTGCATTGATCAATTGGGGTTGTAAATATAATAGAGCCGTAATCACATATTCAGCTACCGCCTGCGCATTACAACCGGGTGCATTGCTCCAGCGGATGTTCTGTTGTTCTAGTGCAGCAATGTCCAGATGATCTGTACCAATGGTGGCACTGCCGACGAATTTAATCTGACTGTCCTGTACGAGTGCTGCATTGACTTTGGTCACGGAACGGACCAATAAAGCCTCGGCATCTTTTACATCTTCCGAAGTGAGAGTTCTTCCTGCACGATGCTGAATATCGCCAAATTCTGCAAAGAAATAATCGGTAAATGCCAGATTTTCATCTGCGACAATTTTCATAATCTGTTCCAACGCCTGAATCTGTCTATCATACCGCGTCAACCGGGATGTGACTATTTTCACTCAAGCTTTAGATGAATTCTTGCAAACATAGAGATATAAAAAATGCCGAAGTCAAACATCACTTCGGCAAAGGAGTGTAATTGGAGTAAGAAAATGACGCAGGGTTAGGCGATTGAAAGCCATACCCTGCACGAAAAAGTTTCCTTTTTTAATTGGAGAATGCAGCAATACCTGTTTGCGCACGACCTAGAATCAAGGCGTGTACATCATGTGTACCTTCATAAGTGTTGACCACTTCCAGATTCACCAGATGACGAGCTACACCAAATTCATCAGAGATCCCGTTACCACCCATCATGTCACGCGCTAAACGGGCAATGTCTAAAGCTTTACCACAGTTATTACGCTTGATCAGTGAAGTGCCTTCTACTGAAGCAATGCCTTCGTCTTTCATACGGCCAAAACGTAAAGCCACTTGTAGACCTAATGCAATTTCAGTTTGCATGTCTGCCAGTTTTTTCTGGATCAGCTGATTCGCAGCCAATGGACGGCCGAACTGTTTACGGTCCATGGTGTATTGATGCGCTGTATGCCAGCAGAATTCAGCTGCACCCATCGCACCCCAGGCGATACCATAACGAGCACTGTTCAGACAGGTAAATGGACCTTTCAAACCACGGATTTCCGGGAATGCATTTTCTTCTGGTACAAAAACATTGTCCATCACGATTTCACCGGTGATCGAAGCACGTAGGCCAACCTTACCGTGAATCGCTGGTGCAGAAAGCCCTTCCCAGCCTTTTTCTAAAATAAAGCCGCGAATATCACCGACATTGCCTTCAGGAGACACTTCTTTCGCCCAAACCACAAAGACATCCGCAATCGGACTGTTGGTAATCCACATTTTTGCGCCAGTCAGACGGTAACCACCATCGACTTTTTTGGCACGAGTAATCATGCTGCCCGGATCAGAACCATGATCTGGTTCAGTCAGACCGAAACAACCGATATATTCACCGCTCGCCAGTTTTGGCAAATATTTCTGTTTCTGTTCTTCAGAACCAAATTCATTGATGGGCACCATCACCAGAGAACTTTGCACGCTGGCCATAGAACGGTAACCCGAATCTACACGTTCTACTTCACGAGCAATCAGACCATAGCTGACATAGTTTAAACCTGCACCGCCGTATTGTTCTGGAATGGTTGGACCCAACAGACCGAGTTCACCCATTTCACGGAAAATGGTTGGATCAGTTTTTTCATGGCGGAACTGTTCTAGTACACGTGGCATCAGCTTATCCTGACAGTACGCATGCGCGCTGTCACGGATCATGCGTTCTTCTTCAGTCAGTTGCTGTTCCAGTAAAAATGGATCCTGCCAGTTAAAATAGACTTTGCTGGTTTTTTTCGTATCGACCATTTGATTCATAATATTCCCTGCCAATCCTTCATCTATTAGATGATGTTGTTTTATCCTTCAGATTGACTCTAGGCATGAATCATGACTTGTTCAAACAATAAATTTGCATGTAGCTATGCACTTTATGCATACCTTATATAAGTTGCTATTTCTAGAAATTATTTTCATAGCTAATTTGCCTATTTTTTATACCAAAGTCGTATAGTAGTATTAGATTGATATACCATTTATTGATATCTGACCATTTTAAGTTCAAGGAGGAACAGGTGCGTAGAAAAATACCTTCCCTGCAAGCGCTGATCTGTTTCGAAACTGCTGCACGTCATGCCAGTTATACCTATGCTGCACAGGAACTGTTTTTAACCCAAAGTGCAGTTTCACGCCAGATCCAGCAACTGGAGGAGTATTTAGGCACGGCTTTATTTACCCGTACGCGGCATGGTGTAGAACTCAATCATGCTGGACAGCAATATTTAAAAAGTATCACTCCGCATCTCAAAGGACTGGAACAGTCAACACTGGATGTCATTACGCATCAAGGGCGCGGCGGTACTTTAAAACTGGGCGTAGTGCCTACGTTTGCGACTCGCTGGCTATTACCTAAACTCCAGAGCTTTAATCGGCTGTATCCTGAAATTACGATACATCTGGAAACCAGCACCCGCCCTTTTCTGTTTCAGGAACAGATTTTCGATGCTGCTATTTATGCAGGAACACCTCAACAGGTCGAACAATGGCCTGGTACGCATAGCCATTTTCTAATGCATGAAGATGTAGTTGCTGTCTGTGCACCTGACCTGATTCAACAGTATTTTCCCGATGCACAAAAGATTAATGACTACAGCTATGACTTAAGTGCTGAACAACTGGTTCAACTCCCTTTATTACAGCAAACCACCCGGCCGAATATCTGGGAAGACTGGTTCAAGCTACATCAGATCCAACATCCAAATCCTTTGCAGGGGCAACGACATGAACTGTTTTCTATGCTCGCTGTAGTGGCTAGCCATGGCATGGGAATGGCCTTGATCCCGCAAATGCTAATTGAAAAAGAATTAAAGCGACAGGAATTGGTGCTGGTATCCAGTAAGACCTTAGAAAAGAAACGAGGCTATTATCTGGTCCATTCCAGTCAGGAAAGCTCACCGCTGATTGAAAAATTTGTTGCATGGATACAACAGGAAATTCAGGGCAGCCTTCCATCTGAGTCTGACCTATAAACCCCAATGATCAGACAATAAAAAACCCCAATCAATGATCGGGGTTTTTCGTATCTGGCGGAAGCGGTGAGATTCGAACTCACGGAGGGGTATAAGCCCTCGTCGGTTTTCAAGACCGGTGCATTAAACCGCTCTGCCACGCTTCCATGGCCGCCATCATATAAATATTTCTGTTTTTTGGCAATAAATTTTCGCAAAACTTCTGTAAAAATCAGTTCATTCAGTTAAAAATCAGACGAAAATTTTAGAGTAGATAAAATTTTATACATAAGATTTAGGGGCTGATATTTTTATTTTCAGAATGAATTTAGCCTTAATATTCACATCATTTTGAACAATGAAAATTTAAAATCATTTTAATGAGTTAAAAATAAAAACCCCGATCAATGATCGGGGTTTTCGTATCTGGCGGAAGCGGTGAGATTCGAACTCACGGAGGGGTATAAGCCCTCGTCGGTTTTCAAGACCGGTGCATTAAACCGCTCTGCCACGCTTCCATGGCCGCCATCATATAAATAAAAATTGCGCTTGGCAAATATTTTTCCAATTTCTCTGCATCAACTGCACAAAATAAAATCAATTTCATTAATCTTCTGAATTTTCTGGCTTTTCATAGCGAATTGAATTGATAAACCAGAGTTTCTTGCCGGATGGTGTCATCACCTCAGCTTCATCATCCACTGACTTGCCTAACAGGGCACGTGCCATGGGTGAATCAATCGAAATATGCTGCGGATGATGATCATAAATTTCATCGACGCCCACAATCCGAAGGCTCTTTTGCTCACCCTGTTCATTTTCAATTTCGACCCAGGCACCAAAATAAACTTTGCCTTCCTGTTCAGGAGAAAAATCGACAATTCGCAGCTCTTCCAAACGCTTGCCCAGATAACGAACCCGACGATCAATTTTACGTAAAAGCTGTTTGTTATACTGGTAATCTGCGTTTTCCGAACGGTCGCCGAGACTGGCTGCCCAGTTCACTTTTTTGGTAATTTCAGGACGTTCTTCATGCCAGAGATTTTTAAGTTCTGCCACCAATTTATCATGTCCACCACGGGTAATCAGGTTAGATTTCATGTATTTTAATTGCCAATTTTGAACCAGTTTTTAGACATTAAGAGCTTATTTTATTTGGAGTTTTAGGACAAGCCAGAATATGCAATTTTTTTCTTCAATAAATTTAATAACTTAAATTACATTTAAAAAATAAATTATGTACAAAATTTGACAATTCATTTTTTGATCTTTAATATGCACCCTACTTTTGGAATCGCTTATTTTTTAATCTATGTAGTTTTTCTACATATTTCCCGATCAATTTAGTCATTTTTGAATGACGTCATGACTGCCCAACCCTTATTGAATTTATCAAACTTTTAAAAGTTTCTGGCTAGTATTGGCTGTGATTTTTAGGGCATAAATTACTTGTAGCGGAGACAACATGCACAGTAGTTCAACCACTGGGTCGAGGCTTTGCCTTAGCTCTTTTATCTCTTCTCTCCCTGTAAAAGCACTGGTACTGAGTACGGCACTTATCCCCTTTCATAGTATCAATGCCACTAAAACCACATTTCAATATGATCATGTGGTCAATAGCAACAAACTCACCGTCGTCACAGTTCAAAGTCCAACGACTGTGTTTCAGGATGGACAACATCAGCATGGCTTTGGTTATGACCTGGTTCGTAACTATGCCAACAGCCTGAATGTTAAGCTGGATTTTAAAACTGTTCCGGATAATGCCACGGCCCTGAAATGGGTAGCCCAAGGCAAAGCCAATCTGGCCATGACCACCACTGATCTGGGTACGATTGAACAACAGCGTTTAACAGCTTTTTCTGCCACTTGTGGTGATGAGTCTGCACTGGCCAGTAATGGACTGAATTCCAATCTGAATCTGGTATTTAAATCAGCCAGTGATCCCTTGAGTCAAACCGCCAGTGCTTTTGTATGTCAAGGCAAACAAAGCGGTGCGATCAAGCAGCTTGCATCCTTCTACAATCAGAATGTGGTAGAAGAACATTCTTGGGATGAAATTCAACAGGACCTGAACCAGCGCCTCCCCACATACAAGGCAAGCTTCCAGAAATCTGCTCAGCAGTACGATCTGGACTGGCACCTGCTCGCCGCGATCGGTTACCAGGAATCCTATCTAAAGCCAAACTCCGTATCTCCCACCGGTGTCCGCGGTCTGATGATGCTCACAAGCTCTACCGCAAAAGCGATGGGGGTTAGTAACCGGACAGACCCAGGCGAAAGTATTGATGGGGGTGCCAAATACTATGACCAGATGCTGAGCCGTTATGAACATATCCCTTATCCGGATCGTAACTGGTTTGCTTTAGTTGCCTATAACATGGGCCCAGGTGCTGTGAATCAGCTGCAAAAACGTATTCAGGCCCAAGGCAAGAATCCGAATAACTGGGTAAACCTGTATGCTTATCTGGAACAGAATAAAGCCAGTAATGGTCGTTACCGTCAGGCCCTGCAATACGTGACCCGTATCCGTGCCTATCTGGAACACATCAAGACTACTCCACAGCTGGTGAATATTTAAGCCTGATCAATTTAAATCTAGTTATTCAGCCATAAAAAAAGCTTACCTCAGGGTAAGCTTTTTTTGTTACTACAGCTTTTTAGATCAAGACTATTAAGCTGTGGTATTTTCAAGTACTTTCTTGAACAGGTCTTTTTGTGCTTGGCTTGGCTTCGCTGTTTGCAATGCCATCAATTGAGACATATCGCCTTGCACCTTGATTTTACCTGTCATGAAGGCTTGCATTGCAGCCGCCATATCAAACTCAAGGAAAACTTTACGTAAGGTTTCACCATCCATGTTCAATGTTGTTTTCGCATTTGGAGATAAACCTTTTTTAATCGCGCCACCTTCCAAAGATAATTCTGTATTACCTGTAGTGTCTGCAACGACCAAATTAATTGCCAGATTCGCCAAAGCAGGTGGCAAATCCAAATCACCAGCTTGTGCAGTGAGCGTGTCTACAGTCGAAAACCAATCATCAGTTAAAAAAGCAGGCATGATCTTTCCTCAATTTATTTATTCATTTGTGTCGACTATCCAGACGACATCAGGTTGAAGCTATTATGCTTGTGACTTGTTATAACATGATCATTATGGCAAAGGCTAACGAATTTTGTACGCACCGTTCAATTTTTATAGTTCTTATCTTGTGTTATTTTTGATTCAGGCATCGGCCGTAGCCCATGCCTGTATCGGCTTAACTTTATATAGGTCGATTAGTCCGCTGCAAAGCCCAAATTGACCATATTGATGCGGCGGTTCTCACCTTCTACCGCCTCTTCAGTTGAACAGCTGCCTTTGAAATCGAATTCGCGCTGGCTATCCAGAATTTCAAAATCAAATAATTCGCGGTCAACTAACTGAGATGGTGAAACATTTTGCAAGGCACCAAAGATGCTGTGCAGACGTTTTGGATGTGCATTATCCCATTCACGTAACATGTCATTGATAATGGCACGTTGAAGATTTTCCTGAGAGCCACATAAATTACATGGAATAATTGGAAATTGACGCATCTGTGCATATTTGATGATGTCTTTTTCTTCCACATAGGCCAATGGACGAATCAGGATATTCTTTTTGTCAGAAGACAGCAGTTTTGGCGGCATGGCTTTCAGGCTGCCCCCATGGAACAGGTTCAGGAAGAATGTTGCCAAAATATCATCACGGTGATGACCCAGCGCCACTTTAGTCGCCCCAATTTCCTGAGCAAAACCGTACAAAGAACCACGGCGCAGACGTGAACATACTGCACAGTAAGTCTTACCTTCCGGTGTCAGTTTTTTGGTAATGCTGTAGGTATCTTTTTCCAAGATGTAATACGGAATGTTATTTTCTTCTAAATAACGCGGTAATACATCTTCCGGGAAACCGGGCTGTTTCTGGTCCAGGTTAACCGCCACCACATCAAAGTTGATTGGTGCAATGCGTTTAAACTGAAGGAGGATATCAAGCAAGGTATAACTGTCTTTACCACCAGAAATACACACCATGACCTTGTCGCCGTCTTCAATCATCTTGAAGTCGCGAATGGCATGTCCGACCTGGCGGCGAAGCTTCTTCAACAAACGGTAGTAGGCAGAGCTTGTTGGCAGTTCAGGTTTGAAATTAAATCCTTGCTCGGATTCAACTGGCGAGTACATAGACGAGAATAACCCATAAATAGAAATACCGCGCAATTTTAGCTGATTCGGTTCCGTATCGCATCAAAAGAATTTATTTTCATACAAATGCCATATTAGTTTCATTTTCATGTTTTATTTAGATTGATATATTGAACGATTTAGTTCAATTTTTAAGCGAGATGCTTATCTTTTGGACTTTTCCACAGTTGTCCACAAAAGCTGTGGATAACTTTGTGGATTGAAATGGACTTGACAACTTGTTCACCTCAAAATTTAAGGCTTTTCTTTAAATTGATCATTTTTTAATCAATTTATTTTATTATTAAAATCAATAACTTAAAGCTGTCAACCCTAAGGTTTTAAATTAAATAAAAAAAATATTTTAATGTTCAAAATATTGACAGCTGTTCCCGTTTACATACTCGTTTATAAATGCAGCGTATAAGGCTGTGCATTACGTAATTTTTTGTTAAACTCATCCATGAATTTTTCTAGCTTATTATTTATCAAATATAAACAATGAAAATAAAGACGTATTTCTTGGGGTGTCAACTGATCGGTAGCTTGCTTATGCTGGGCTGCAGTCATTTGGTGTATGCCGGCGAAACCATCTATCAGTTGCGTGATAAAAACGGCAGTACCTTATTGACCAATAAGAAGAGCCGTTATAATCATCTTCAGGTCGAAAAGAAGACTTATTATCCGGATAGCAATATTCATAGCTATAGTAACTGGGGCAGCAGCGAGTCGTCAGTTTTGCCTAGCTATAGCAAGAATAAGAACGCTTTTGATTCGATCATTCGTCAGGCCGCCCAGACTTATGGTGTGTCTGAAGGTTTAATTAAAGCAGTCATGCATACTGAATCCGGCTTTAATACCCATGCCCGCTCCCCTGTGGGTGCACAAGGTTTGATGCAGCTGATGCCGGCCACAGCACGTCGCTTTAATGTCAGCAATGCCTATGATCCTCATCAGAATATTATGGCGGGTGCTAAATATCTGGCTTGGTTATTAAAGCGTTTTAATGGCAATACCAGCCTGGCACTGGCGGGCTACAATGCCGGTGAAGGCAATGTCAGCAAATATGGTGGAATCCCGCCTTTCCGGGAGACTCAGGATTATGTACGCCGTGTGACCAGCCGTTATCAAAATCTGTATACTCATGGCCTGAGTGCAAGTACAACCACGTCTAGCACATCATCCAGTGAAGGTCGCATCATTGCCAGTTCAGCGAACTACTCCAATGATAGCAGCAGTACTTCACACATTCAGGCAGCCAAGTATCAGCGTCAGATTATTATGAATTCTGATGGCAGTTATACCGATGCACCGATGGGTTCTTATGCAACGGCGAATGCAACAGCAGCAGCTAAAATTTATTTAAGTGAATAAATAAATCAAAATCATTTGATTCTAAATAGCCTTAGCGAAAATGCAGCAAAAAATAAAGCTGTGTTTTGTGATCTAGGGCCATTTTTTTTCTTGAATTTTTAGTCATTTCACCCCATATTGATTTCAATGATTTTCATTTGCTAATCAGATTATTTTTTTATAATAAGAGGATTTCTCAATGATGCGGATTGGTTTGTTCTTGCTAACCAACCTCGCGGTACTGGTTGTAGCTGGCATTATCCTGTCACTCTTCGGTGTCGGTAGTTACCATGGCGCGGGTGGCTTGAATCTAGGCAACCTGTTGGTGATCTGTTTTGTGTTCGGTATGGTGGGATCACTGATTTCCCTGTTCATGTCTAAATGGATGGCGAAAAAAACAACCGGTACTGAACTGATTGACCCAAATGCCCCTCGTAACCAGGCAGAAGCATGGTTATTACAAGAAGTTGCGCAACTTTCTCAGCGCGCTGGCATTAAAATGCCGGAAGTGGGTATTTTCCCATCTTATCAGTCAAATGCCTTTGCAACAGGCTGGAACAAGAACGATGCGCTCGTGTCTGTGTCCACGGGTCTGCTTGAACGCATGAATAAAGACGAACTTCGTGCAGTACTGGCACACGAGATTGGTCACGTTGCCAATGGCGATATGGTGACACTGGCCTTGATCCAAGGTGTAGTCAACGCATTTGTCATGTTCTTTGCCCGTGTAGTTGGCGACTTTGTAGACCGTACGATCTTCGGTCGTGAAGAAGGTGAGGCACCGGGTATTGGCTATTTTGTGATTACCATTGTGCTGGATATCGTATTTGGTATTATGGCTTCAGCGATCGTGCTGTGGTTCTCACGCTACCGTGAGTATCGTGCTGATGAAGCAGGTGCACGTTTGGCAGGCAAACAGGCGATGATTTCAGCGTTATTACGTTTACAGGCGGAATCAGAAATGCCGGATACTATGCCGAAAGAAATGAAAGCCTTTGCAATTTCTGCTGGTCAGGAACAAGGTTTTAGTCTGGCGGCACTGTTCCAGACTCACCCAACGATTGAACAACGTGTTGCTGCTTTGCAACAACTCGATTGCCCTTAAGCAACGCATTGATTGCTTGATAGAAAAAAGCCTGCATTTGCAGGCTTTTTTATTAAGTTTAGGTTTATAAACCTTCAGGCTTTAAACCATTGAAAGAGCTGCATTGTGCCCCAGCCAATGGCCATAATTAACAGAATCAAAAAGAAAGTTCCTAAGATATCTGGTAGATGAATCCAGATCCAGGCCACCACAGGATTACGCCAGAAAGCAGATTGCTGTTGTCTGCGTTCCAAACTTTCATGCAGAAATGGATGTACCACATGATGATCGGTACGGATCTGGTATTCGTCCCGGATATGCTGATGCACAATATCCAGTGCCTTACGGCTAGGACGAATAAAAATATCAAATATTGTTCCTGCTAGAGGAATAAAGCCGACCACAGCATCCATGACGGCCATTTTCAGGACTGGCTTTAATTTTTCACTTGGCACCCCGATCTGACGGGCTTTATAAATCGCATAACTGGTCAATACAAAACCTGCGATATCTCCAGCTACCGGAATGGTACTCAAAGCAGCATCTGCCCCGACGCCCTGCTTGGTAAATGGAATCCGTACCACCGAATCCATCATATTGGCAAACTTGGCCAGATCCCGCTCCAGACGAATGACATCCTGTTGGCTCAATTTATTTTTTTGTCCGGGATCAGGCATAGGTTCTTCCAGAAATGAAGCTGATGTAATTGAGCATAAAGTATTTTTTCTATTTAAGCTGTAATTGCTAGGTATTTAAAACAATAATTGAGAGGCAATAAACAAGTAAATAATCACCCCAGTGGCATCACAAATCGACGTTACCAGCGGTGCTGATGCACTGGCTGGGTCCATTTTCAGCTTGTTGAGAATAAAGGGTAAACTCATGCCAATCAGACAGCCCATCAGCACAATACCTAACATACTTAAAGCAAGTACGATGGCGACCATCCAGTCACCTCGAATATAACCCAAGATTGATACAGCAATGGCCATCGTTCCACCCAGACATAACGCAACCAGGGATTCACGACCCAGCAGGCTAAACCAGTCCTTAAACTGCACATTGCCTGTTGCCAAGGCACGCACCATCAAGGTGGCAGATTGCGAACCAGCATTCCCGCCGCTTCCCACCAATAATGGCAAGAAAAATACCAGCACAATATGGGTGGAAATAATATCTTCAAAATGAGCAATCCCGATTCCGGAGAGCAGACTGCCAAACACCAGAATGACCAGCCAGAATACCCGTTTTTGATACAATCTGAGAATCGGTGCGGTTTTCAGACTCAGTTCATTCAAAGGCGTCACTGCACCGGATTTTAAAATATCTTCAGTACTTTCTGCCTCTGCAATATCCATGGCATCATCATAGGTAATAATCCCGACCAGCTTCTGGGTCGCGTCGACCACTGGCAAGGCAATAAAATCATAATAGGCCAAGGTACGGGCGACCTGCTCCTGATCCTCATCCACTGTGGCATAGACCACATCTGTGGTCATGACCTCATTAATGGTGGCATCCGGCCGTGCCTGAATAATTTGTCGCAAGGAAATCACACCGAGCAGATGCTGTTTCTCATCCACGATATAGATCAGATATAAAGTGTCATGATTCCCCGCAATATCACGTAGCGTTTCAATCGCCTCCATCATGCTCAGTTCGGGAGCAAACGTGACGAAGTCTGAACTCATTAATGCACCGGCTGTTTCTTCCGGATAAGCATGCAGCTCTCGCAGGGTTTGTAGCGACTGGGTAGATAATTTGCCAAGTAACTGCTGCTGTACTTCACAGGGCATCTGCTTGTATAAATCAATGAAGTCATCGGAATGCATGGCATCCATCAGACTGGCCAGTTGCTCCAGAGGAAATTGATAGGCCAGCTGGATTTGCATGGCCAGTGGTAAGTACTCCAGTACTTCTGCCTGACGTTCCAGCTGCTTGAAATGGTGACAGCGTTCTGCTGGTCCAAGCTCAGACAAAATTCTGGCCTGATCGGCAATATTTAGCTTTTGTAGAAGCTGATGAATATTATTTTCCCCTGTCAGCAGAGTCTCATGAAGTTGCTGTATTTTTTCTTGGTGCTGCATTTCCCTACCATCATTCCATGCAGGTATGAAACATACCCGCCCTAGAGTGAGTATTCCTCATTTTCCTGATTGATTTGTATAACTTTATTTGTTGCTTTGACACGAAACAGGTTTCGGATTAACACATACATAAACGGGATAAAGAATAATACCAAAATAGTTGCAAAAATGACCCCGCCCAAAACGCTGGCACCAATTTCCTGACGGCTGATCGCACTGACCCCAGAAGCAAAAATCAAAGGAATCACTCCCGCAGCAAAAGCAATAGAAGTCATGAGAATAGGCCGTAAGCGCAAACTTGCTCCTTCTAAAGCTGCAACTATTGCGGTTTTTCCTGCTTTCTCTGCCTGTGCAGCAAACTCCACAATCAGAATGGCATTTTTACAGGACAGACCAATCGTCGTCAGCAAGGCAATATGAAAAAAGATGTCATTGGCGAAACCAAAGATCCAGCAAAATAAGATACTGCCACCTACGCCCAATGGAATGGCACTGATCACGGCCACAGGAATGGTCCAACTTTCATATAAAGTGGTTAAACACAGGAAAATAAAGGCAATCGAAATCACATACAGGAAAATCGCCTGACCGCTGCTGCGCTTTTCTTCCAATGCGGCTCCGCTCCAAGCCAGATTCACACCTTCCTGGGCATCTACCAATGCTTCAACATCCTGCATGGTCTGACTGGAAAACTTGTCCTTTGGAATCCCGGCATAGACTGGAACAGCGTTATAGCCCATATAGCGGTTAATACTGTTCGGCCCGCCCTGCCAATTCAGACTGCTAAACTGGTTAAATGACAGCATTTCACCTTTTTGATTGCGTACATGCCAGAAGGCCAGATCTTCAGGTTTGGAACGGTATTCTGCTTCACCCTGCATAATCACACGTTTAATCTGCCCGCGATCAATAAAGTCATTGATGTAAGTTCCACCCCACGCTGCGGCCAAAGTACTGTTTACATTTTGCTGAGGAATGGAATGCTTTAACACGCGTTCTGCATCAAGTTTGATATTCAGCTCAGCACTTTCTTTGGGTTGGTCCAGCTGTAAAAATTCAATCGATGATTTGCCTTGGGCACGCGCTTCAATCTGGCCAAATGCCTCCTGTAAAAATTCAGCTCCTTTATAATCCAGGTCTTGCAACCAGAAATCGACTACACGACCATTACTCGACATGGAAGGCGCCATAAAGAAAATTTGGGCATTGGCATGATTGGCAAAGTGTTTCTGTGCTCGATCGACAATGGCAAAGACCGAATCTTCAGGATTTTTACGTTCAGCCCAGTCTTTTAATACCACAAAGAGCTGCCCACGATACGGGCCTACACCAACGTTGTTGCCGCTATACCAGACGCCTACACTCTGAATGCGTTCTGATTCATGTTTCATTAAATAGTCTTGTACTTCACGCCCGACTTTTTCGACTTCTGAACGCGGTGCGTTGCCCGGCATGACGATCTGCCCCATGACAAAGCCCATGTCTTCGGTGGGCATCAAGCCTTCCGGCAAATGCTTATATACCCAGCCGCAGCCCATTATGCACACACCAAACAGTGCCAACATCGTGAATTTCAATTGCATGCTTCGAGCTGAAACTTTTTGGTAACCGGCATTGAGCTGATCCATGCCATGGTTAAAGCGCTGCGCCCAGCGAGCCTGATGATATTTGCGTTTCAATAATTGTGCCGCAAATGTCGGGGTAATCACCAAGGCCACGAATAAAGACAGCAACATCGCTACCACCAAAGTGATGGAAAATTGACGATAAATCATCCCAGTGATGCTGCCAAAGAAAGCCATCGGGATAAATACTGCGGTAAGTACCAATGTAATACCGACCAGTGCCCCACTCATTTCCTGCATGGACTTTAAGGCAGCCGCCTTGGCATCCAGATATTCGTCCTGCATCAGGCGTTCAATATTTTCCACCACTACAATGGCATCATCGACTAGCAGACCAATGGCTAAAATCAGGGCAAATAAGGTAAAACTATTCAGAGTCATATCCAAGACATACAGCACTGCAAAGGTCGCCAAAACCACAATCGGAATCGTAACGGCCGGAATAATCGTGGCACGCCAGTTTTGCAGGAAGATAAACATCACCACAATGACCAGAATAATGGCTTCAACCAGAGTTTTAGCTACCTGTTCAATTGAGCTGGTAATAAATGGAGTTTTGTCCATGGTCATTTGCAACTGATAGTGCGGTGGCAAATTGGCCTGAGCGTTTTTTAATACGTCTTGAATCTGTTTGGACACGGCAATAGCATTACTCCGCGGCGCCAAAGTAATCGATAAAGCTGAAGAGAGCTGTCCGTTGGTATAGTTAATGTGGTTATAACTTTCTGCACCTAGTTCTACCCGTGCCACATCTTTTAAATACAGCAATGAACCGGAATCTGTGGTTTTAACGATGATATTTTCAAATTCTTTCACACTGCTTAAACGTGAACCGGCACTAACCTTGGCATTGAGATATTGATCCTGCATGGTTGGCAAACCACCAATTGCGCCTGAAGCCAATGGTGCGTTCTGGGTTTCAATGGCATTACGAATATCACTTGGCATCAGGTTAAACTGATGCAACTTATGCGGATTTAGCCAGATCCGCATGGCATAACCTGCCCCGTACAGATCAATTTCCCCTACACCTTCAATACGTGACAAACGCGGTTCGACATGCACCATCAAATAATCTGATAGTTCGGTAACGCTACTCTGCCCACTCTCATCATATAAACTTAATAGTGCAAACTGGTCATACCCTGATTTATAAACATTGACTCCGCCCTGCTGCGTCTCTTCAGGTAAGCGGCTCAATACACCATTCACGGCGTTTTGAACCTGTAACTGGGCTTGATCAAGATCGACTCCTGGCTCAAATTGCAGCGTAAGTTGGGCCCGTCCCACCGAACTGCTGGAGTGAAAAGTTTCCAGACCTTCAATGCCTTTTACCGCCTGTTCCAGAATCTGGGTCACCGATTGCTCAACTGTTTCAGCCGATGCACCACGATAACCTGCGGAAACGCCTAAAGCTGGCGTATCCATATTTGGCATATGTTCAATGGGAATTTTTTGAAGTGCAAATACCCCAAGGGCCATCATTAAAATTGCAATGACCGCTGCAAACTTGGGACGATAAATAAAAAAGCGCGACAACATAAATCAGAAATCCCCATCAAATGCATCTTTAGGATGCACACGCCATGAATAGATGATTTCTATAGCAATTTTCACACCATGCTTAAATTTAAGCCAATCTTTACCTTTTTATTTCCGATAAAAAAATCCCCGTTATAACGGGGATTTTAGAATGCTATATTCTCAATTGATATTATGTATGTGATTTCTTCATCGTCATTTGGCGAATTAAAACGTACATAAATGGAATAAAAATTAGCACCAGTATCGTTCCAAAGATCACTCCACCAAAAACACTGATTCCAATCTCACGACGACTGGCTGCACCAGCACCAAAAGCAAAGACCAGTGGCAGAATCCCAGCACCAAAGGCCAGAGATGTCATCAGGATTGGGCGCAAGCGCAGTGAAGCACCTTCAAGTGCAGCTTCAACTACCGATTTACCTTTTTCCTGAGCCAATGCCGCAAACTCTACGATTAAAATTGCATTCTTACAGGACAGACCAATCGTGGTCAGCAAAGCAATCTGGAAGTAAATATCATTCGGAAAATCTGCCAGAAAACTAAAAATGATATTCCCACCAATCCCTAGAGGAATAGCGGACATGACCGCAGTCGGAATCGTCCAGCTTTCATATAAAGCGGCCAGGCACAGGAAAATGAAACCAATCGACACCAGATATAACCAGATTGCCTGATTACTGGATTGTTTTTCCTCAAAGGATAAACCGCTCCAGACCACGTCAATGCCATCCTGTTCTGCCACCAGATTTTCAACATCTTGCATCGCTTCACCAGAACTGGAACCTTTGACCATATCCGCTTGCATTTGCAGCGAGGTATAGCCCATAAAACGGTTGACCACCTCAGGACCACCACTCCAGTCCACCTGAGCGAAATTACTGAAAGGCACCATCTCGTTCAGGTCATTACGTACATGCCATTGCGCCAGATCTTCAGGTTTGGAACGGAATTCTGCATCGCCCTGCATAATCACCCGTTTAATCCGGCCACGATCAATAAAGTCATTAATATAATTACCCCCCCAGGCCGCTGAAAGCGTACTGTTGATTGCGGATTGACTCAGACCATTGGCCATAGCCTGTTTCTGGTCAATATTGACTTTCAGTTCGGCTTTTTCCGGATTGGAACGCTTATCCAGATTTTCAAAGCTACTATATTGAGCTGCTCCAGCCTGCATATTCTGGAACTGCTCTTCCAGATACTGACGGCCATTACCGTTAATATCACGAATCCAGAAATCCAGGCCGTCGGTTTGCCCTAAACCATTCACTGAAGCCGGCATGCTGATATTGACTTGAGCATCGCGGTTACTGCGAAAATGCTTCATAGCACGTTCACGAATCGCCTGCGCGGTATTTTCTTCTCCAGCACGGTCATCCCAATGCTTCAAGGCAACAAAACCGGTCGCCAGGTTCTGACCGGTACCTGAGAAGTTACGGCCATAACGTAGCATGACCAAGTCGATATTGTCCTTTTCTTCTTCCAGAAAATACTGACGAATCTGCTCACCGACCTGAATGGTGTTTTTCATTGGCGCGCCTTCCTGCAGCCGGATTTGCAGATTCAGAATACCCTGGTCTTCACTCGGCAAAAAGCTGGTGGGTAAGGCGCGATAAAATAAAGCAAATACGCAGAGCAATCCGGCAAACAGCACCAGACTAATGGCCTTATGTTGTAGAGTGACATTAGAAACTTTCAGATAACGATGCTTCAAACCATCCAGTTTCTGGTTAAACCAACTCGCCCACTTGGCAGGTTTTGGATTTGGTTTTAGAATCAGCGCACAAAGTGCAGGTGTCAGAATCAGTGCGACCATCAGCGACAGAGACATCGCTGCCACGAGCGTAATCGAGAACTGACGATAGATCACCCCGGTTGAGCCACCAAAGAATGCCATGGGAATAAAGACCGCGGTTAAAACCAGGGTAATCCCGATCAATGCTCCGCTAATTTCCTGCATGGATTCCAGTGCTGCTTCTTTGGCTGTAAGCTGCTGCTCATGCATCAGACGTTCAACGTTCTCTACCACCACAATGGCATCATCGACCAGCAAGCCAATGGCCAGTACTAAGGCAAACAAAGTCAGCGTATTAATACTCAGTCCCAAAACATAAAGTACTGCCATGGTTCCGAGTAAAACTACAGGCACAGTTACAGTCGGAATTAAGGTGGCACGCCAGTTTTGCAGGAAGATAAACATCACGATGACGACCAGAATGACCGCCTCGAATAAAGTTTTAACGACTTCTTTAATCGATTCTTTAACAAACGGTGTATTGTCACGCGGATAGGCAATTTTATAGCCTTCCGGCAACTGCTGGGAGAGTCGCTCGATTTCAGCCTTGATCAGACTCGACGTCGCAATTGCATTGGCACCGGAGGCCAGTGAAATGCCCAGACCGGCAGAAGGATAGCCGTTGGTGGTGCTATATGACTGATAATTTTCCGCACCCAATTCAACCCGTGCAACATCTTTTAAGTAGATAAAGCTACCATCCCGGGCAGACTTCACAATAATATTTTCAAATTCTTCGACTGTTTTTAAACGGCTGCCTGATGTGACTTTGGCATTCAGATACTGATCATCGGCTGTTGGCAAGTCCCCAATTGCGCCGGCTGCCACTTGAGTATTTTGTGATTCAATCGCTGCCCGCACATCACTTGGCATCAGGTTATATTGTTTCAATTTTGCTGGATTCAGCCAGATGCGCATTGCGAACTGTGAACCAAAAACATCCACTTCCCCAATGCCATCAATTCGGGAAATATCCTGTTCCAGATGCGTGGTCAAATAATCAGACAGTTCAATATTGCTGCTACGCCGTGACTCATCATACAAACCGATGACCATATGGGTATCGCCAAGAGATTTGAAGACATTCACGCCCTGTCGCTGGACATCATCTGGCAAACGATTGAGAACCCCGTTAATCGCATTTTGAACCTGTACTTGTGCTGTATCTGGATCGGTACCATTTTCAAAACTGATGCTGATCCGGCTTCGACCTGGGGAATCACTGCTTGAGCTGAAATACAGCAAGCGGTCGATACCTTTAATTTGCTGTTCCAGCACCTGGGTCACGCTTTCTTCTACTGTTTCTGCAGATGCACCGGTATAGGTTGTTGCCACAGTAATACGAGGCGGTGCAATATCCGGATAACGTTCAACAGGTAAATTCATCACCGCAAAAAGTCCAATGGCCATGACTACAATGGCCAGCACACCTGCAAAAATAGGACGATGAATGAAAAACTTAGACAGCATAAGTCTGAATCACTTTGAATTTAATGAATTATGGAAAGCGTTGCATTATTGAGTCAGCTTAAGGATATTCAGGCAGTGGCCTAGAGAATGCAAGGCTTGATCACAGAAAAATATGTATAAAATTGAATCATGAAGAAAATATGAAGATTTTGCCTTTCATCTAGCTATTTCAACAATTTATAAGGTTATTATTTTTATTTTAGGCATAAAAAAACCCTGCTTGCGCAGGGTTTTTTTAGAATCGATTCAGAGCTGATTAAGCAGAGAATTGGTTCATTGTGTTTTTCGCATCGTCACCCGCTTTAAGCGCGTTGTCACCAGCGAAGATTTCTTTGTGGTCGTCACCGATGTCAGAACCAGCCATTGCTTGGTGTTTCACACAAGCGATACCACCGCGGATTTCTTTACGTTGTACGCCAGCAACATAAGCCAACATACCTTCAGAACCGAAGTAACCTTGAGCAAGCTCGTGAGTAGAAAGAGCAGCTGTGTGGTAAGTAGGCAGAGTGATCAAGTGGTGGAACACGCCTGCTTCACGAGAAGCGTCTGCTTGGAATGTACGTACTTTTTCGTCAGCTTCAGCAGCCAATTCAGAATCGTCGTACTCAGCGCTCATCAATTTAGCGCGGTCGTATGCAGATACGTCTTTACCTTCAGCAACCCAACGGTCGTACGCTTGTTGACGGAAGTTCAGTGTCCAGTTGAATGATGGAGAGTTGTTGTAAACAAGTTTCGCATTTGGCACAACTTCACGTACACGGTTAACCATGTGAGCGATTTCAGCTACGTTTGGAGTCGCAGTTTCGATCCAAAGAAGGTCAGCACCGTTTTGTAAGCTAGTGATACAGTCAAGTACAACGCGGTCGATCTGAGTGCCTTCACGGAACTGGTACAAGCCAGAAGCAAGACGTTTAGGACGGTGAAGTTTGCCATCACGTTTGATCAGGATTTCGTCTTCTTGTGCTTCAGAGATGTCAATTTCTTGAGTGTCTAAGTAGCTGATGTATTGAGAAGCGATGTCGCCTGGCTCTTTAACCACTGGGATTTTTTGAGTCAAGTCAGCGCCTTCAGAGTCAGTACGTGCAACGATGATACCGTCGTCAAGACCCATTTCAAGGAATGCATAGCGAAGAGCGTGGATTTTCGCGATGAAGTCTTCGTGTGGAACTGTAACTTTACCAGCTTGGTGACCACATTGTTTCGCGTCAGAAACCTGGTTTTCGATTTGAAGTGCACAAGCACCCGCTTCGATCATTTTCTTAGCTAGTAAGTAAGTCGCTTCTTCGTTACCGAAACCAGCGTCGATGTCCGCAATGATTGGCACAACGTGAGTTTGGAAGTTGTCGATTTGTGAAGTGATTTCAGCAGCTTTAGCTGTATCACCAGCGTCTTGAGCTTTTTTAAGTGCGCGGAACAGGTCGTTCAGTTCTTTCGCATCAGCTTGACGTAAAAATGTGTAGATTTCTTCGATCAATGCAGGAACAGAAGTTTTTTCGTGCATAGATTGGTCAGGAAGAGGACCGAATTCTGAACGAAGTGCAGCAACCATCCAGCCAGAAAGGTAGATATAGCAACGTTCAGTTGTACCGAAGTATTTTTTGTTCGCAATCATTTTTTGCTGAGCGATGAAACCGTGCCAGCAGCCTAGTGATTGAGTGTATTTGCTAGAGTCTGCATCATAAGCAGCCATATCACGACGCATAATCGCCGCTGTATATTTAGCAATGTCTAAACCAGTTTTGAAACGGTTTTGAAGTTGCATACGCGCAGCATCTTCAGGACTGATGTCTGCCCAAGTGTTACCGAATTTCGCTTTTAATTCGCGGATTGCATCAATCGCTGTTTGGTATGTAGTCATGATATATTCCTGTATTAATATTAGGATTTTTCTGCAACGAACCGCTCAAATCACACCCTCAATGACTTGTTCAGATTTTCGACGATCCGTTGGGATAGCTAAAGATTAGTGGGCTTCGAAAAATTAATCCAATATTCTGCAAGAATTATCATTATTTATTTAAAAAATATGTAGATGAAAGTCTAATTATATATTGATCAATTTTTTATAAGTTATTGTATTTTATATTTTATTTTTGAATTTTTGAAATTGGATTTTGTCTAAAACATCAGCAATAAGAGCAAAAAATATTCATTAGACTTAAGTCTTGCAAGACTTTAGCAGCGCCTAATTTCAGCAATTTTTGTTTATTTTATGAGCCTTAAAACCTAGAATACTTATTTCAAAAGAATTATTTTTCATTTATTTGTTGAAATATTTTTTATCAAACCTGGCACATTATTTGCTAATTCCCTCTGTTTCTTAGAAATACTTTTCTTTCGTTTCGAAGGCAGCCAGATTTCCTTTCTGCTCTTAAAAATAGAGAAGGATTCAGACTGGCAAAATCTGCGGTGAAAGAGACTCTAAAAAGGTATTTCAGTACAATCAGCTGGGCTTTTTTTCATCAGTTGCGTACACAAGCTATAGTAGTTATGGCATAATCCATATAATTTCATAATTTTATTTTCGGTATTTTTTTTATGAATCTGGAGCGGGTCGATCTTAATCTCCTCATTTATCTTGACGTACTTTTACGTGAAAAAAATGTCACGCGTGCAGCAGAACAACTTGGGGTAACCCAGCCTGCGATGAGTAACATTTTACGTCGCTTACGAAATTTATTTAATGATCCTCTCCTGATTCGCTCTTCTGAAGGTATGACCCCAACAGAACGTGCGCTAGAACTCCAACCTCGTATCCGTGACGCCTTAGCGGATCTTTCCATGATTCTGGAACCGCGTACCGAGTTCCGCCCTTATACTTCAAACCGTGTTTTCCGCATCATGACTTCAGATTATGCTGAAGCTACACTGGTACCACGCCTGGTGAAAGCATTACGTTCAGAAGCACCGAATGTGGTTCTCGACTTCTTAACCCCAAGTGATGTGTCCTATCGTGACATGGAACAAGGTAAAGTTGATCTGGCGATTAACCGTTTTAATGAAATTCCGCAAAGCTTCCATCAGGTACTGGTTTGGCGTGACAGCTTTTCTTGCCTGTTAAATAACAAGCATCCGGCTGCGGGCAACCTGAATCTGAAAAGCTATCTGGATGCACAGCATATCTGGGTATCGAAAACCGGTATGGGCGTTGGCTTTGGGGTAAACCCTGAGAAACAGGCGGGTCTCGGCTGGATTGATCAGGCTCTTGAACGTATTGGCCAAAAACGTAAGATTTCGGTATTTACCCGTCATTATCAGATGCCTGGTCTTCTGGCTGCCAATGTCGATCTTGTAGCAACATTACCGACCCGTATTGCACGTCTGCAAGCCAAAAACCAGAACTTACTCATTAAAGACCCACCATTCTATATTCCTGAGTTTGAATTGAAGATGGCGTGGTGTCCTTTATTGCATCATCATCCCGCCCATCGCTGGTTACGTCAGCTGATTCTATATGTAGCCCGTCAGATGATCGAAGAAGAAAATCGTGAATTTTTAATGAATAATTCGCAATTTTCGCATTATTGAATTGAATATTAGCTAAATTGCTCATTTTTAAGCTTATACTCTAGAGACTTGAGTTGCTTTATTTGTACCTCAAGTCTTTTTTTGTGTTAAAAATATTTTTAGCTAGATCATATTAATCCACAGGTGGATTCGTGAGCCTCTTTCAAAACATCGTGATTATCTTATTACTCATCGCGGGGGCCGGTTTTTTATCATTAACAGAAATCGCGCTTGCAGGTGCCCGTAAGGTCAAATTAAAAATTTTGGCTGAATCGGGAGATATTCGCGCTCAAAAAGTTTTAGATTTACAAGAAAACTCTGCTGACTTTTTTGCAGCTTCCCAAATCGGCTTAAACGCCGTTGCCATTTTAGGCGGTATTTTAGGTGAAGGCGCCTTCCGCCCTTATATCATCAATTTACTTTCCAGATTTTATCAAGGTCCCTGGACTGAAACGATTGCGTTCAGCCTGTCCTTCACTGCAGTTACTTCATTATTTATTCTGTTTGCGGACTTGATGCCGAAACGTCTGGCCATGATCGCTCCAGAAAAAATTTCTGTCTCGGTGATTAATCCAATTCAGGTATTTATCAAAATCTGTAAACCACTGGCCTGGTTCATCAATGCCATTGCGAACCTGTTGTTCCGCTTATTTAAAGTGAATACCATCCGAGATGATAATATTACCTTTGCGGATATTTCTGCGGTAATGGATGCGGGTGCTCAGGCAGGTGTGTTACAGAAACAGGAACATCACTTTATTGAGAACGTGTTTGAGCTTGAAGAACGTAATGTTCCTTCCAGTATGACGACTCGCGAAAATGTGGTGTTCTTTACCTTGAAAGAATCAGAAGCCAGTATTCGTCAAAAACTGGCTGAATTTCCTTATTCCAAGTTTTTGGTCTGTAATGAAAATATCGACGATGTGATTGGATATGTCGACTCCAAAGATATTCTGGTTCGTATTCTGAATAATCAGTCTTTACTTCAGTTAAATGAAAATACCATCCGTACGGTTCTAACCATTCCAGATACACTGACTCTATCTGAATTACTGGATCGCTTCCGTTCAACCAAGGAAAAGTTCGCCGTCGTTATTAATGAATATGCCTTGGTCGTAGGTGTGATTACCCTTTCCGACATTATGATTACCGTGATGGGCGACTGGGTTACTCCCCTGGAAGAAGACCAGCAGATCATTAAGCGTGACAGCAATTCATGGTTGATTGATGGCAGTACGCCCATTGAAGACATCAAACATGCGCTGGAAATTGATGAAATGCCAGATGAAGAGAACTATGAAACCCTAGCTGGTTTTATGATGTTCAAGCTGCGCAAGATTCCACGTCCTGCAGATATTGTGCTACATGCGGGTTACAAGTTTGAAGTTGTCGATGTTGATCATTTCAAGATTGACCAGTTACTGGTTACACGTATGCTGGAAGTGAAAAAGCCACCGACAGAAGAATCAGAATAATCTGGTTCTTCTTCAATTTTTTTAAAACTCCAAAAACAATAATAATGAGACTTTTATGAATATTGCTGCGTTACTCGCCTGTCTGAGTTTTTATTCGGCCTTATATTTATTCTATTTCTTCTTTATGCAAGATCAACAGCCTATATTTCTGATCCTAGCAATTGTGCTCATTTTACTTTCAATCTGGCTGACTCCCTATCCTTATGAGCGGCGTCGGCAAGGATTTGATTCGACTTTAAGAATAGGCGAATATTTTTATTATCCACTCATCACCTGGTGGCGGCTGTTTATCTTTCCTGTGCGTTGGCTGCTTTCCCTATTTTATTCTCATTAAAAAAGCACCCGAAGGTGCTTCTTTACATTCAATTCAATTTAGATTTTTGATAAAAGTGCTTCAAGGACTGCCTGATAATGGATCTGGATATCTTCCTGCAAAATTTTGTAGGTATTATCAAATTGCACCATTGGCCAGCCTTCTTTCCAGAATGGGAAAATATTATGTAAGTCATGAGTGACGACCGCATCTTCACGTAGAATCGCCTGTGCAATCTGTGCCAGTACAAAGGCAGTTTCCGCACCATCAATTGCAAGGTAATCAATACCACGTGCTTTTAAAATACGGATACGGTCTTTCTTATAGCGGATTTTTTTGATTTGGGCTTCATTCAGATTCAGGGCCAGAGAAACTGCTTCAACAAATTTTTCTTCAAATGACTGATTCAATACAACCAGCGCCTGTTTATGCGCTTCCTGACGACCCGCTTTACCACCCTGACGAATAACTTCTTTTGCTTCCGTATCTAGCTCATCATTCTTCATGGTTTGAAGGATGTCTAAAATTTCGATGTCGCTTAGCGTCGCAGGAGATTGATCAGTCATAAACTGTCCCTAAAAAATAAATATGCAATGGACTATTTTCGCATAAATCCTCACTAAAAAATTAAAATCTTTAGCTTCAACTCTAATAATTGCAAAATCCGGATCATCTCTATCATTCTGGCGTAAATTGGCTATAGTAGGCGGCAAGTTTCTTATTTACTTTTTATCATGCAAACCAAACAGATTGATCTTTTATTGCAGCAACTTAAACTGCTTTATCCCGCTGCCTTCAAAAGAAATTATCTGTTTTATGGCCAGATCAAGACCAAGGGTATTTTAAGTGATCTCAAGGAACTGATTCCCTGGGTGCTGGCTGCCATGATCTTTGTACCGATTAGCCTGGTTCTCAAAGATGTTTATTCCTCTAAGCTATCAACTGCCCCAGACTTTCAGGCGCAAGCTTATGCAATTCTGACTATTCTGTTATTTCTGATGCTGGTGGTTCCACTAGTGATCAAGCAGATCCGGCACTCTTCTCATTCCCTCTATCAGTTTTTAAGACATACACCGATTAAACTCACTGTAGTCATTGTGCTGGAAGCGCTGAATCTGGTTTTTCTACAAAGCAGTATGACCATGTGGATTCTATTCTTTTTCGGGATCAGTTTTGGTTTTGTACGGTTCTATAAAGAAAATATGTTCCGCCCTGCTACCAATAGCACTGAACAATATCAACTGCAGCAGTTACGTCGCATCTGTTTCTGGGCTTATCAACAAACCTGGAAACTACGTCTGAAATTATTTTTTCATTCCAAGCCGACCTCCCCAAATGAAGAATTGAAAAATCAGCTTCAGCACTATGCGGATTTACATACCCGCTTGTTTAAACTGGAACATGAGCAGTGCAAGAAGATTAAATACATCGATATCGATACTTATCTGGACGAGCACCTGTAAATGTTTTATGAATCACGGCCTGAAATAGAAAATTACATGACTTCTCACGCTTATCATCTAGCATTATGGATTTAATTTTTTAATTTAAACTACTGAATTGCTTGAAAATAAAGCAAACGTATTGAAATTTACTTGCCAAGCTTTATTTCGTCCTCTATTATTGCGCACATGCCCGAGTGGTGAAATCGGTAGACACAGGGGATTTAAAATCCCCCGCCCACAAAGCGTGCCAGTTCGAGTCTGGCCTCGGGCACCATTTTAATTCTGATTAGAATGGTGCAATGAAAATCTCCAGCATTCAGCTGGTTTTTTTTATGCGTGATTATCACCAATAGAATGTGCCCTTCCCATGTCTGCATCCCGTTCTTTTGATCTAGCCAGATTGCAATTACGCCATCCTGATGCATTCTTTTGCAGCCTCAGCTATGGCCGTTATAAATATTTGAACCAGACCACTGATCTCTATCTGTATTTACGTATTGGTATTCTGATCATGATCACAGGATTTTGTTGCCTGTGCTTTTCGCTGCCGTTTTACCCTGACTTTGTGACTTCAAAATATCAGGCGCTTAGTGCAGGTACTATTGTAATGATCGGCATGCTCTATCCTTATATCTGGCGCGCCCAGTTTCAGGCGAAATACAGTTCTGTTCGCTATGCCAAGCGTTTGCAACTCTGCCTGTATATGCAAACCCTGATTGCGATTCTGTCATTTATAAATTATCAGTATTTTCACTCAGCATTTATTACCTTGCCTTGTTTGGCCCTGCTTGCTTTCAGTAGCCTCGTACCGGTTTTAGTTGAGCCCTGCTTTAGAGTTTCGACTCGCAGCACCCTATTGGTACGTTTGCAGAAAATCCGTCAGCTGGCTTACTGGTCTTATCAGCAATCGCAAAGCAAAGAGCCGGAACCGGTGCCTTATCAAAAAGATTTAAAACAGTATTATCTGGATTTGCATCATAGCTGCATGCTGGAAGAGCAGAAATTACTGGATGAAATTCATTATAAAAATTTAAAAGACGTATTTTCAGATTATTAAAAAAAAGCCCTGTTTAACAGGGCTTTTTTTACCATTCGCGATTAACGACCAGTTCTTCCATTTCAATATCAAACAGACCCTGCTCTTGCACGACCATCATCATGGCCTCGGCAATATAGTCTGCGGCAGTATCATCCAGAGACGAATCCAGATCTTCAAACTGTGGCTTCATGGCATTGATGTCTGCCACAGTCTCATGGGCCAGCTGATATACATCCTGATCTGATAAACCGGATTTAGATACTTTTGAAGCAAAACGTTCGATGTGTTGCTTGATTTCTGCAACCAGAATATCGGGATAATATTCATCATCGAACATGGGGAGAAGTAAATCTGCAAACATTACAGGCACTCTAAAAGATGACAATCTAACTTAAGCGTGCCTGTATAGCACATTGCTGTTTAAAAGCCAAACAGCTTGTGCTCCTATATGTCTTTCAGCCCAGATTTAGGCATTTTGCATAGCTTTCCAGATTTTGATGGCGTCTGATGTTACCTTGACATCATGTGCACGAACCATACAGGCACCTTGCTGAATGCTCAGCAAATGTGCCGCAGCCGAGCCTACTGCACGTGCTTGTGGTTCTGCACCATCTAGTGCAGCACCAATAAAACGTTTGCGGGATAAAGCAGACAAAATCGGATAGCCCATTTCTGTCAATTTATAAAACTCTTGCAACAGCTTTAAATTTTGCTGGGCATTTTTTGCAAATCCAAAACCAGGATCAATCATGATATGTTCAGCTTTAACACCCACATCTAGAGCATCTTGAACCCGTTGTGACAGTTCCCGAATCACATCCTGAGTCACATCATCATACTGATCCAGATTATTCATCGTAGTCGGCTCACCACGCATATGCATGATGATCACCGGAATATTCAGTTCTGCTGCCGTCTCTAACGCTTGTGGACGAGTGAGCGCGCGTACATCATTCCAGATATGTGCACCCGCTTTCACGGCTGCTTTAATCACTTCTGGCTGTGAAGTATCAATCGAGATGATCACATCATGCTTGGCCAGTTCTTCAACTACAGGCACAACACGACGGATTTCTTCTTCAACTTCCACGACTGATGCACCTGGACGTGTAGATTCACCACCCACATCAATTACGGTGGCACCATCAGCAATCATTTCCAGGGCTTTTACTACTGCCTGATCTTTCTGATTGTGCAGCCCCCCATCGCTAAAGGAATCCGGAGTCACATTTAAAATTCCCATCACATGCGGCTGAGACAAATCCAGTTTCAAATGACCGAAAGTCCAGATCTGTGGTCGTAGTGGCTTCAGCTGCATGGTTCAATCCTAGTTCACAATAACCCCGGTATTGTCTTATGGAAAGATCAATAAAGCAAAGCTCAATCTATTCAATAGCTAGATTTCAAAATAGTTCTTATTGGAATATTGCATCAGCTTGGATTGCAGTAACGCTTTTACATCAACCCATTCGCTTTTTAAAATACTATAGATATAACTATCTCTGAGTGTCATGCCATCTTTACGCAGCATATGACATCTAATGATGCCATCCTGTTTGGCACCCAGAGCTTCAATAGCTTTTTGACTTTTAAGATTCAGATGATCAGTCCGAAAGCCTACCACTTGAGCATTCAGCTCTTCAAATGCATGCTGCAGCAAAAGATATTTACAGACCCGGTTTACATAGGTTCGTTGATAAGGTTTGGCATACCAGGTAAAGCCAATTTCAACACGTGGAATTTCCGGCTTGATATCATGATAACTGGTAGTACCAATAGCGCGACCCGAATTCAGATCAATCACAGCAAAAGCCATTCTTTCACCTTTGGACTGCTGTTCAAAAGCTTGGGTAAAGTAGTGTTTAAGTTTATGTAGGTAAGGTACCGAATTATATAACACTTCCCCCAAGTCCCCTTCGGCACATGCATTTTCTAAGTCTGCAAAATGTTCCCAGCTCAGTGGCTCCAAACGTAGCTGATAAATACTAGATTCCAGAACAGGTAAAGTCATTCTTATTTTTACTCAGTGATTTTTATGAATTGACTATAGCATTCAACTAGATATGACAAAACAATGGCCATAAAAAAACCACCCGAAGGTGGTTTTAATTTTTAACTTAGTTCGCTGGTAATGGCGGAGGAGTCATTGGACCATCAGTCGGTGTTACATCAATCACTGGATTGTCTGAAACATAAACTTTAGGTGGTTTTGGCTCACGACCTTCCATAATGTCACGAATCTGTTCACGATCAATTGTTTCCCATTCAAGTAGCGCTTTCACCATGGCATGGGCAATATCTTTGTTGTTTTCAAGGATATCGCGCGCAACCTTGTATTGCTCATCAATAATGCGACGAACTTCCGCATCTACCTGTTGTTGGGTGGCCTCAGAAATCGTACGGGTACCAATGCTACCCATGAAAGACTGTTGAGAGTCATCTTCGTAGACCATGACACCTAACTTGTCTGACATACCATATTTGGTCACCATTGCACGTGCCATTTTAGTTGCACGTTCAAAGTCATTCGAAGCACCAGTCGACATCTGGTTAATGAAGACTTCCTCTGCGATACGACCACCGAACAGGATTGAAAGTTCATTCAACATTTTGTCTTTATAATGGCTAGTCTGGTCAAATTCAGGCAACTGCCAGGTGACACCTAATGCCCAGCCACGCGGCATGATGGTGACTTTATGCACAGGGTCTGTACCTGGAAGCATTTCTGCAACAATCGCATGACCTGCTTCATGGTAAGCCGTAGCACGACGTTCTTCTTCACGAAGTACCATCGATTTACGTTCAGGACCCATGTACAGTTTGTCTTTCGCATCTTCAAAGTCATGCATGTCGACTGTGTTCTTGTTACGGCGTGCAGCAAATAATGCCGCTTCGTTTACAAGATTGGCCAACTGTGCACCTGAGAAGCCTGGCGTACCACGAGCAAGAACTTTGACATCTACACCAGTAGTAGAAGGAAGTTTCTTCAAGTGTACATTCAGGATTTGCTCACGACCTTTAATATCTGGTAGACCTACCATGACTTGACGGTCGAAACGACCTGGACGAAGTAAGGCTTTATCCAGTACATCAGCACGGTTAGTTGCAGCGATGACAATAATGCCTTCATTGCCTTCGAAACCATCCATTTCTACCAGCATCTGGTTCAGAGTCTGTTCACGTTCATCATGACCGCCACCTGTACCTGAACCACGATGACGACCGACTGCATCAATCTCATCAATGAAGATGATACATGGCGCATGACGTTTTGCCTGTTCGAACATGTCACGTACACGTGATGCACCGACACCGACAAACATTTCAACGAAGTCAGAACCTGAGATACTAAAGAATGGAACTTTTGCTTCACCTGCAATGGCTTTAGCCAGCAAGGTTTTACCTGTACCTGGAGGACCCACCATCAGGACGCCTTTAGGAATAGTCGCACCCAAGCGTTTGAATTTTGCAGGATCTTTCAGGAAGTCAACAATTTCGACTACTTCCTGTTTTGCTTCATCACAACCCGCCACATCAGTAAATGTTACTTTGATCTGGTCTTCAGATAGCATTTTCGCTTTAGATTTACCAAAGCTCATTGGGCCATTCTTGCCGCCTGCACCACCACCCATGTTGCGCATAAAGAACATGAATAACAAAATGATTAGAAGTACAGGGAAACTTGCAATCAGCAATTGCATGAGCAAGCCTTGACGTTGAGGCGCTTCACCTTCAACGACCACATTATTTTTAATCAGGCTTGGCATCAGTTCTGGGTCTTGAACTGCCGGGCGAATGCTTTCAAACTCTGAACCGTTTGATTTTTCACCGCGAATTCTTTCGCCATCAATTGTAACTTGTTTAATTTGGCCAGCATTGACCGCGGCAACAAACTCCGAATAGTTCATTGTAGTCGGTTGATTGCGGTCACTGACGTTGCTGAAGATTAACACCAGCACACCCAGTATCACGAGCCACAATACGGCATTCTTAAAAAGATCGCTCAAAGCTTTATTTCCCATTCCAATCTAATTTGATCATGCCCTCGAAGGGTGACCTTAATCAATAAGCTGCAAATCAATTTGCAATAATGTAAAAACCTACAAAATGCACAATTTTTAACGTGTTGGCAAGTAAACTTTATTTCAAAGCCTTCTTGCGTCCCTGTCCGACCAGAAACACTTCTTTCGAACGGGCACGTGATGCAGCAGGTTTAATCGTCTTCAATACATCAAAACTGTTGACGACTTCTTTACGAAATTCATCAAAACCTGAACCCTGGAATACTTTCACTACAAACTGTCCTTTGGGACCGAGTACCTTGTTGGCAAAATCCAGAGCAAGTTCACATAAATAAATCTGACGAGGTTGATCTACAGCTCTATTACCTGATGTATTGGGGGCCATATCTGAAATTACAACGTCTACTGTGCGTCCGTTTAAAATATTTAACAATTTATCGAATACTTCTTGTTCACGGAAATCGCCCTGCAAGAAAGTCACATCAGGTAGCGCATCCATTTCTAAGATGTCTGATGCAATCACCAGACCTTTATCACCGACCAGTTTTCCGGCAATCTGGGACCAGCTTCCTGGGGCAGCACCCAAGTCCACTACCGTCATGCCGGGTTTGATAATGCCGTATTTTTCCTGAATTTCTAGCAACTTGTACGCAGCACGGGCACGATAACCTTCTTTTTGTGCTTTTTTCACATAAAAGTCATCAAGATGCTCTCTCATCCACGCACGACTACTTTTAGATAACTTTTGGTTGGTAATGCGTGTTGCCATAACTCTCTAAATAAAAAAAACTTCTAATGATTCATTGTACGGGAAAAACACATTTTTTGCAGTATACATGTGTATCTAAATCTGAGTATTCCGGTGTAATTTGCGATTATTTACAAGTGATTATTTCCTGAGAATTTACAGCGTTTATTTTTCGCTTTTGCTATACTAAGCCGTTTTAAAAATCAGGTTATCTCTCATGGCGTCTTTATCTATTCAGGAACGTAAGCGTTTACGTCAAATTGGACATGCATTAAACCCGGTTGTAATGCTTGGTGACAAAGGCTTAACTGAATCTGTAGTTGAAGAGCTAAATCGTGCCCTTAATGATCACGAACTCATTAAAGTAAAAGTGGTGGCTGAAGACCGTGAAGCACGTGCAGCACTCATTGCTGAACTTTCAGAAACTACAGGTGCTGAAGTGGTACAAACTATTGGTAAAATTGCGCTGCTTTACAAGAAAGCACCAAAGCAAAACCAGAAGTTATCCAATCTTGTCCGTTTTGCCCATCTTTCTAACTAAGTACAGGATTTATGGCCAGTTACGAACTCAGCGCATTTGATCGCCGTTTTCAGGCAATCTCATTGGTCGGTGCCATCGAACAGCAAAATCCATACAGCTTGAATGTCGGATTTTGGTTGCGCGATCCCAACCAGTACGTGCTGTGGCCAGAAATGGTTACTGCACATCCCCGTCGTAATTTTTTGTGGGAACAGACCTGCTTTGAAATCTTTATCGGGGTTCAGGGTGAAGATTATTATCGTGAAATCAATCTCTCTCCTTCTCAGGCTTGGCAAGCCTATCAGTTTGAGGAATATCGCTATCCGGAAGATATGCCGCCACCTGCTGCATACGATATCGAACTGAATCAGCTTAAACGTACCCATTATGGTCTGAATGTCAGTCTGGATCTGACCGAGTTTATGGTTGAGCATAAACTTAAATGGGCAGACCTGTTTATTGGTCTGACAGCAGTATTAAAAACCTCACAAGGTGATCAATACTTTGCGATGCAGCACAGCAGCCCAGAAGCAGACTTCCACAATAAACGGGATTGGCTGCATGTCTTTTAATGCAGATTAAAAGCATTTGCTGGATAACAAAGATATTAAAAAACGTGAGCATTAAAGTCTCACGTTTTTTTATGGGCTTTTCCGGCTCATCCGCTCAAAGTTCGCTGTTATAGCTTGAAGAAAATATTTTTCTGTATTTTCTCTACGTAGATTCAGGTCAATATTAAATTGAAATAATTAGCCTGCTCTCAACACTTAGGGCTGGCTACTTTAATAATAATTTAAACGATATTTAAGCTGATAGACTAAGAGTTCATTTTAATTGTTTTCGACATTTTAGTGATGTAAGCGGTAATTGTCCTGCACTGATTTTACCGCGGCATAAAAAATTACAGTTAACGTGAAGATGATCAGGATAATCGTTCCAAAAGTTAGTCCAAAGAATCCCAGACATAACATCATCACACCGAGATAAAGTGCACGCATCAACCAACTTTCCAGATTAAGCATCATAATCAGCGTCAGTAAACAAAGTACACCTACAAAATAATGCTGCTGCATCGTGACCCCCTTTCATTATTATTGTGAGTCCGTTTTGCCTCAAAAAGACAAAGGAGAACGTATCCAGTTCTCCTTTCATGCAATTTAAGTCAGCGTCTTCCCTTAACTCTTCAGCTCAGGGCTTTTTTCTGAACTTTCAGCTTTTACCATGGGTTTGACCTTTTTTAGAACTTCAATGGTACTATCTTTTGAGCGCTTGAATGTACCAGTCAGATGCTCTTTATGTTTGGTCGAGATCTGGCTGACATCTTCTTTCAGTTCCTTACCCATATTGGATAAGTCTTCAATGACTGCAGTAAATTCGGTTTTGATAAAGCTGGTTAATTCAGTCAGTTCTTTTTGCGAACCAAATAACTGCTCTTTCAAAGTATCGATCCGTTGCAACAGATCCTGTTTCAACTGACGTAACTGCTCCTGCACAGTATCACCCAGCTGTTTCGCTTCGACTTCAAGTTTCTCTTTGCTTTCTTCGATGGTTTCCACCACCTGTTCTTTGGCTTCAGCTGCTACTTTTTCAAGCTGTTCAGTCGTTTCTGAAACCACGGTATTGATCTTTTTCTTGGATTGGGAAGATTTCGCTGCTGTAGTCATGTGTCTTATTCCTATAGTTATATTACGACTCATCCATATTAGTAGTTTTGATAAAAATTAAGATTTGATTTGTTAGACAATTCTTAATTGCTTACATTTTTTTACGTTGTTCGTAAAACAGACTTTCAAGCAAAAAGCAAGCCATTTATCTCATACTTTTGCTGTAAAGCTATTGGACTTGGAGGGTGGTTCTGCGTATAATGCCGTGTTAAGTTCAAGCGAGCAGACATAGGAGGGTAGGTTTAAAAATTAACCTTCCTTTTTTTTCGTCTACTCGCTTTTTTACAGCCTAAATTTCAGGAGCTTTGGTTTGAGCACCCCAGCAATTTTAGCCCTTGCCGACGGAACTATCTTTAAAGGTACTTCAATTGGCGCATCGGGTTGTACGACTGGTGAAGTCGTTTTCAACACTGCCATGACTGGCTATCAAGAAATTTTGACTGATCCTAGTTATGCACAGCAGCTTGTAACGCTAACTTACCCACATATCGGTAACACAGGTTGCAACGAAGAAGACGCTGAATCAGGTCGTATTCATAAAGTATGGGCAAACGGTTTAATTATCCGTGACCTTCCTTTACTACATAGTAACTTCCGTGCGAATCAATCACTCGGTGATTATTTAAAACAGCACAATGTAGTTGCCATTGCTGACATCGACACGCGACGATTAACTCGAATTTTGCGTGATAAAGGTGCACAAAACGGTTGTATCCTTGCGGGTGAAAACATCACTGAAGAAGAAGCAGTCGAAAAAGCACGTGCATTCGGTGGTTTAAGTGGTTTAGACCTTGCGAAAGAATGCTGTGATCCGACCGGTTTCGAATGGACTGAAGGCTCATGGGCACTTGGCAAAGGCTTTACTCAACCTGAACTTAAATTCCATGTGGTTGCATACGACTACGGTGTCAAAACCAACATCTTGCGTATGCTCGCAGACCGCGGCTGTAAATTAACTGTGGTGCCTGCACAAACTCCTGCTGAAAAAGTACTTGCGTTAAATCCAGATGGCGTATTCCTGTCAAATGGTCCTGGCGATCCAGCTGCATGTGACTACGCAATTGAAGCTGTAAAAACAATTGTTGAAACAACTGAAATTCCAGTATTTGGTATCTGCTTAGGTCACCAGATTCTTGCTCTTGCATCGGGTGCTAAAACGGTAAAAATGCCGCACGGTCACCATGGCGCTAACCATCCTGTACAGAACATCGAAACTGGTACAGTGATGATTACTTCTCAAAACCACGGCTTCGCAGTGGATGAAAGCACCCTGCCTGCGGTATTGCGTGTGACTCATCGCTCACTGTTTGATGGTACAAACCAAGGTATCCATCGTACAGACAAACCTGCGTTCAGCTTCCAGGGTCACCCTGAAGCAAGCCCTGGTCCACATGACTGCGCACCATTGTTCGATCATTTCATCGAACTTATCGAAGCATCTAAGAAGTAATTAAGGAAGCATCATGGCTAAACGTACTGACATTAAAAGCATCTTGATCATTGGTGCTGGTCCGATCGTCATCGGTCAAGCATGTGAGTTTGACTACTCAGGTGCTCAAGCATGTAAAGCGCTTCGTGAAGAAGGCTACCGCGTTATTCTGGTGAACTCTAACCCAGCGACCATTATGACCGACCCTGCAATGGCAGATGCAACGTATATCGAACCGATTACCTGGCAGACTGTTGCAGCAATCATTGAAAAAGAACGTCCAGATGCTGTGCTTCCGACGATGGGTGGCCAGACTGCACTGAACTGTGCCCTTGCACTGGATGCCAACGGTATTCTTGAAAAATACAACGTTGAACTGATCGGCGCGACCAAAGAAGCTATCGAAAAAGCAGAAGACCGTAAACTGTTTGACGAAGCAATGCGTAAAATTGGTCTGGAATGTCCAAAAGCGGCTATTGCTGAATCAATGGAAGAAGCACTTGAGATTCAAGCGCGCTTCGGTTTCCCTGTGATTATCCGTCCATCATTTACGATGGGTGGTTCAGGCGGTGGTATTGCTTACAACCGTGAAGAATTCCTGGAAATCTGTGAACGCGGTTTCGACCTCTCTCCTACTCACCAATTATTGATCGATGAATCATTGATTGGCTGGAAAGAGTACGAGATGGAAGTTGTTCGTGACAAAAACGACAACTGTATCATTGTATGTGCGATCGAAAACTTTGACCCAATGGGCGTACACACCGGTGACTCGATCACTGTTGCGCCTGCACAAACACTGACTGATAAAGAATACCAGTTGATGCGTAATGCATCTTTAGCAGTTCTTCGTGAAATCGGTGTTGAAACGGGTGGTTCTAACGTTCAGTTCGGTATTAACCCGAAAGATGGTCGTATGGTAATCATCGAGATGAACCCACGTGTATCGCGTTCATCTGCACTGGCATCTAAAGCGACTGGTTTCCCGATTGCGAAAATCGCAGCGAAACTGGCTGTTGGTTATACCCTTGATGAGCTGAAAAACGACATCACTGGCGGTACAACTCCAGCATCGTTCGAACCAGCAATTGACTACGTTGTTACCAAGATTCCACGTTTCAACTTCGAAAAATTCCCGCAAGCTGATGCGACACTAACTACACAGATGAAATCTGTAGGTGAAGTGATGGCGATCGGCCGTAACTTCCAGGAGTCTGTGAACAAAGCACTTCGCGGTCTTGAAGTTGGCGCAACTGGTTTTGATGAAAAAATCGAAGTGGGTACTGAAGGTGCGCGCGAGAAGATTCTTCAAGAACTTAAAGTTCCAGGTCCAGAACGTATCTGGTATGTGGCTGATGCATTCCGTCACGGTTTCACGCTTGATGAAGTATTTGCGGCAACCAATATTGACCGCTGGTTCCTGATCCAGATCGAAGACATCGTTAAAACTGAAGAACAAATCAAATCTTTAGGTTTTGGTGATCTTAACGCTGACAATATCCGTTCATTTAAACGTAAAGGTTTATCTGACCACCGTATTGCCAACCTGATGGGTATTTCACAAAAACAATTCCGTAAGCACCGTTGGAATCTGGGCGTAACTCCAGTCTACAAACGTGTGGATACATGTGCAGCAGAGTTTGAATCTGATACAGCGTACATGTACTCAACTTACGATGAAGAGTGTGAATCTAATCCGTCTAACCGTGACAAGATCATGGTGATTGGTGGCGGTCCTAACCGTATTGGTCAAGGTATCGAATTCGATTACTGCTGTGTACATGCTGCCCTGGCAATGCGTGATGACGGTTATGAAACCATCATGGTGAACTGTAACCCTGAAACGGTTTCAACTGACTATGACACGTCTGATCGTCTGTACTTCGAACCGATTACACTTGAAGACGTTCTTGAAATCGTACGTACTGAAAAGCCGAAAGGTATTATCGTTCAGTACGGCGGTCAGACTCCACTGAAACTGGCTCGTGCTTTGGAAGAAGCTGGTGCGCCAATTATCGGTACATCTCCAGATGCGATTGACCGTGCAGAAGACCGTGAACGTTTCCAACAAATGATTCAACGTCTGCAACTTCGTCAACCTAATAACAGCATCGTAAAATCTGCTGAAGAAGGTATGGCAGAAGCAGCTAAAGTGGGTTATCCACTGGTTGTACGTCCTTCTTACGTCCTTGGTGGTCGTGCGATGGAAATCGTGTATAACGACGAAGAATTAAAACGCTACTTACGTGATGCTGTACAAGCATCGAATGAAGCGCCTGTTCTTCTGGATCACTTCCTTGATGATGCGATTGAAGTTGACGTGGACTGCGTATCTGACGGTAAAGACGTGGTGATCGGCGGTATTATGCAGCACATTGAACAAGCCGGTATTCACTCTGGTGACTCTGCATGTTCGATTCCTCCATATTCATTGTCTGAAGACGTGCAAAACGAAATGCGTCGTCAAACCATCGCTATGGCTAAAGAGCTTGGCGTTGTAGGCTTGATGAACGTTCAGTTTGCGGTGAAAGGCGATGACGTTTACATTTTGGAAGTGAACCCTCGTGCTTCTCGTACGGTTCCGTTCGTTTCTAAATGTATCGGTGAATCTTTAGCAAAAGTAGCTGCACGTTGTATGGCTGGCCAATCTCTTGAGTCTCAAGGCTTTACCAAAGAGATTATCCCTGCTCACTTCTCTGTGAAAGAAGCAGTATTCCCATTCAACAAATTCCCTGGTGTTGACCCGATCCTTGGCCCTGAAATGAAATCAACAGGCGAAGTAATGGGCGTTGGTAAAACATTTGGTGAAGCGTTCTACAAAGCTGTTCTAGGCTCTAACGATCGTTTACCAGGTCTGCCAACTGAAGGCGAAGTGAAACATGCATTCATCTCTGTACGTGATTCTGATAAACCACGTGCGGTAGGTATTGCGAAGCAGCTTGCTGACTTTGGCTTCAAGATTCTTGCGACTGGCGGCACATACGATGTAATTAAAGCTGCAGGTATTGAATGTGAACGTGTAAATAAAGTAACCGAAGGCCGTCCAAACATTGTAGACCGCTTGAAAAATGGTGAAATTCACCTCATTATCAATACCACTGAGGGTAAACAAGCTCAGCAGGATTCATTCTCGATCCGTCGCTCTGCGCTTCAAGGTAAGGTATACCATACCACTACCCTGAATGGTGCTGATGCTGTATGCCAAGCTTTAGCAATTAAATTGCCAATGGATGTATATCGTTTGCAAGATTTAACAGTAGGTTAATTCGTTACTGAGAAGTCCCGTCACCTTCTCGGTGGCGGGCTTTTTTTCATTTATAGACTTTCATTTTTATTACTGAGGGACAACTATGCAACGTTATCCTATGACTCCCGAAGGCAAACTTGCCTTAGAGAAAGAATTACACCAACTGAAAACTGTGGATCGTCCACGTATTACTGCAGCGATTGCAGAGGCACGTGAGCATGGGGATTTAAAAGAAAACGCGGAATATCATGCTGCGCGTGAGCAGCAAGGTTTCTGTGAAGGCCGTATTCAGGACATCGAAGGTAAACTGGGCGCTTGCCAGGTGATTGATGTTAAAGAACTGGAGCAAAACGGTCGTGTAGTTTTTGGTGTCACTGTGACTATTGAGAATCTAGACACTGAAGAACGCAAAACTTACAAAATCGTGGGTGATGATGAAGCAGACTTTAAGATCAACAAGATCTCTGTGAACTCTCCGATCGCGCGTGGCCTGCTGGGTAAAAACGAAGGCGACGATGTGAAAATCGTGACACCACAAGGTGAAGTCGAATACGAAATTGTAAGCGTTGAATATATCTAATTTTTAACTAGATATTTTAGGCTGTAAGACCCCTCAGATGAGGGGTTTTTTATTGAGCCTAGAAATTCCCATCGATTTTATTTTAAGAAGCCAGATGCCAAGGCTTCAAATGCCTGTAAAGCCTGAGGTAAGACCTGTGCAGGATCCTCACTAGAAGCGACCCATAGTGCTGCATTCATTGCTGCACCATTGAGCAAGACTGCCGCAGCAAGTGCATCAACTGGTTTTAATCTACCTTCAACCATTAACTGTTCTACGCATTCACGTGTCGACTGCAGGCATTTATTTTGACTTGGCCAATGTGCGGGGTCCCCTAATACTGCCGGACCATCACGTAGCACAATCCGTTGGAACTCAGCATTTAAAGCATGTTCGATATAGGTACGCCCTTCAAGCATCAATCCCTCCCATAGATCATCAGGCTGCTCCAGATGTTGCCCGGCATATTCAGCCATTTCTGAATCAATCTGATCGACCACGGCAGCAAATAAGCCCTTTTTATCACCAAAATGATGGTATAGCGCACCCCGGGTTAGCCCTGCTTCTGCCGTGAGCTTATCCATGGAAGTGTCCGCATAACCGTATTCAGCAAATGCACGACGTGCGACTTCTATGAGTTTTTTGCGGGTTTCCGCCATTTTTTGTTCACGTACAGACATATATTGTTTCCATCAGTATTGTGAAAATTTTAATTGACATACGCATCGTATGTCAATTATGTTTACATACGTTACGTATGTGAAAATTTAAACAGCTTTCTAAAATACGTATAAATTAAAATTGAGCGAGAATTATCATGACTAGAACTGCAATATTTCCCCAAAATCGCCATGCTTTGTATGAACAGCATGATTATTCTGCCGCAATCAAATCAGAAGATTTATTATTTGTTTCTGGTCAGGTTGGTAGCCGTGAAGATGGCAGTCCTGAACCTGACTTTGAGAAACAGGTAGAACGAGCTTTTGAAAACTTGGCTGCTACATTGGCAGCGGCTGGTTGTACTTTCGATGATATTGTCGACGTCACGACCTTTCACACCAATCCTGAACAGCAATTTGAAAGCATTATGAAAGTTAAAAACCAGATTTTTACGCAAAAGCCCTATCCGAACTGGACAGCTGTGGGCGTGACCTGGCTGGCAGGTTTTGACTTCGAAATCAAAGTCATTACGCGTATCCCTCAATCCGCTAAGACCATGTAAAACTTAACCCTGCAATCAGGTCTGTTATTGAATGGGATTGTTCTCCAGCTTGAAGATCAATTCGCTATAATGACGCATTAATTGTTATTGAATCCTAGTTATGGCTGAAAAGTTGATTAATTCCCCTGTGAACCATTGGTGTGAGTTCGAATTCCTCTCCAAAACGGTGAAGAATCCAAATATTCATATTAAGGGCAATTACAGTTATTACTCAGCCTATTGGGATCAAGGTTTTGAGCGTTGTGTGGTGCGTTATCTGCATGATAAGCCAGCTACACCAGAGAAGCCGATTGACCAGCTTTATATCGGGAATTTCGTCTGTTTTGGCGCAGAATGCGTAATTATGATGGGTGGTAACCAGTTACACCGAACAGACTGGATTTCTGCGTTTCCATTCGATACACGTAGTTTTGTGCCTGCAGGTGATACAGTCATTGGAGATGGCTGTTGGATTGGCTCACGTGCCATGATTATGCAAGGTGTAAAGCTCGGTGAAGGTGCTGTGGTGGCAACAGGTGCTGTCGTCACAAAAGACGTTCCACCTTATGCGATTGTAGGTGGCGTGCCTGCGAAAATTATTAAATATCGCTTCCCTGAAGAAGATATTAAGAAACTACTTTCTCTAAAGCTCTATGACTTAGATGAAAAGCAGTTTTTAAAAATGCGTGAGCAGTTGCAAACGGATGATGTTAGATCACTGCTACATGCCTTTACTGCGCTTGAATAAAAGGGATTAACGCCAAACTCCGCTGTTTATATTCGTCGATTTTATTATTCTTAAGCCAGTTTATATTCAAATAACTTAAACGCCATTCATAATAAGCCAATCCTACATCTCTATAGCTGATCTTAAGTACGGTCTCCTTCTGATCATCACAATAATTATTCTTTTTATCTTTCATATCTTTGTAGCAGGAAAGTCGATTCTGGTATTCGTAAAAAGGTAAATGCTCGAAGACCAGTTTTGTCTTTCCTTTTGGAAGTAATTGAATAAACTGTGCATTCTGTTCACCTGCATCATTTGAAACCCAGCCATGAATTAAGGCAATAGCATAACTATGCCGATAGAGTGGGTATAAGGCAGGATATATAAATTCTATACCACTCTTATCCTCTTCAAGCGCATAAACCTGTTGATACCTGGTTAGATCCCAATAATCAACGATTTGATACTTTCCAAGATGTTTTGAAAGCTGAATCATTTGTAAATTTTCATTAATTAAATAATATTTTTCAGCTTCAGCAATTTTAACTACCCAAAGTTTTGCACCACTCTCATCACAACTAAGTTTTATTTTCTGACAAATTGATCGTATTTCTGCTTTGGAAATACTTTTTTCTTTAAAAGGAAGTGACTTAATTGAATCTGCAGCAAAAACAGGTAAAGCAATAAAGAAAATCAGAGTTGATAGCATTAAATTTTTAATCATCATACATATTCTTGTTATTTGTTTTATTTTAACTATTGTAAGGCTTTTTAGATTTTTAACCAATGAAGCCACAAAACATTAGCCATAAAAAAAACCCACTCAATCGGAGTGGGTTTTTCAGAATATGGTGGCTATGACGAGACTTGAACTTGTGACCCCCGCATTATGAGTGCGGTGCTCTAACCAACTGAGCTACATAGCCTTAAACTGTGCGCGCATTATGGGTTTTTCTGTTTAGAACGTCAAGCCCATATTGTGCTGATTGATCAAAATTTGGTGAAGTGAGCCGATAAGCCGGGTTCTGTCGAGAACGATCATTCCTCTAGGCGTACAATCACTCATACGCTCAAGCGACCTACCCGGATCCAGCATGGGCCATGCCTAAAGGATCCCTATTTGGTCTTGCTTCCGGTGGGGTTTACCATGCCATGAACTGTTACCAGCCATGCGGTGCGCTCTTACCGCACCCTTTCACCCTTACCTCCGATTCCGATTGCTCAGAACCATAATGAAGGCGGTCTACTCTCTGCTGCACTTTCCGTCGGCTCACGCCGCCCAGGCGTTACCTGGCACCTTGCCCTATGAAGCCCGGACTTTCCTCCCCTGCTTCAATCACGGAGATCTCCACAGCAGCGATCGTCTGGCTCACTTCGAGCCGCATAGTACCAAATCTGGCGACTAATTGCTTGATGTTTTTTGAGCAGTCAGTTTTTCATACTTGGCCTGAAGCTCCTCACGGGTCTCGGCATGGTTCGGATCAAGCGGGATACAGTCCACAGGACAAAATAACTGGCACTGTGGTTTGTCGTGATGTCCGACGCATTCTGTACATAAGTCCGGGTTAATTTCATAGATGACGTCACCCATAAAAATTGCCTCATTCGGACAGACAGGTTCACAGACATCACAATTGATACATTCATCGGTGATATATAAAGACACTCTACCAACCTTGCTGAAGTTTACGCTCGAAGGCTTCAACCACGTTTGGCGGAACAAACTTGGTCACATCACCTCTTAAACGAGCAATTTCACGCACCAATGTGGATGAAATAAAAGAATATTGCTCTGAAGGGGTTAAAAATACCGCTTCAAAATGAGAATCCAGTTGACGGTTCATGTTGGCCAGCTGGAATTCATACTCAAAATCGGACACTGCACGTAAACCACGTAATACCGCTGTAGCATTCTGCTCGCGGAAGAAGTTCACCAGCAGGCCATCAAATCCTACAAATTCAACATTGTTCAAATGGCTTAATGACGTTTGGGCCAGTTCAACTCGTTCTTCCAGACTAAATACCGGGTTTTTGTGATGTCCGATTGCAATTGCAACTACAACTTCATCAAACATCTTTGCTGCGCGGGTCACCAAATCAATATGGCCATTGGTGATCGGATCAAAAGTTCCCGGATAAATTACACGAGTTTTAGTCATCCATTTGTACTCTGTTTATTGTGTAAGTTTCCATTTTAACAAAATCTTCATTTTTTAGTGAAGAAACTCCATCAATTTAAACACTTCAACTCAATAAAAGTTACGGTACAATAGCTACAACTTTGGAAGTGTCTGATTATGGCGAAAGCAACTGTAGTTAAAAAAAATAACGGCGGAACGATTGCTCTGAACAAACGTGCCCGTCACGATTATTTTATTGAAGAAAAATTTGAAGCTGGGCTTTCCTTGCAAGGCTGGGAAGTAAAATCCCTGCGTGCCGGTCGTATGAGTATTGTGGAGAGCTATATCACCTTTAAAAATGGTGAGGCGTTCCTGTTCGGCGCACAGATTCAGCCTTTACTGAGTGCATCTACCCATGTTGTCCCTGAAGCAACGCGTACCCGTAAACTGCTGCTGAAACGCCGTGAAATTGAAAAACTCATGGGCGCGATCAACCAGAAAGGTTATTCCTGTGTACCACTGGCCTGTTACTGGAAAGGCCCGCATGCCAAGCTGGAAATTGCGTTGGTAAAAGGTAAACAGTTACACGACAAACGTGCATCTGAAAAAGACCGTGACTGGCAACGTGATAAAGCGCGTATTTTCCATAAATAATGCCAGCAATAAAAAAACCTCCAATTGATGGAGGTTTTTTTTATGGATCGAATTAGGCTTTCAGATTCAGACGGGCCAGTGTCAAGGCAATATATTCACCAAACCAGATCGCGGTTTGTAAATCCCCTTCCGGTGGTGTCACTTCAACAGGCGCATTATCAGATTGGGTCATGAGACCCAGAAAGCTCGACATCCGATTCAGATCGGTCACTGCACGTCCTGTCGGCATTAATGGTAAGCCACTCCACAACATGCCATGCTGCATGGCAAATAAGTTGATTTGCTGCAGGACCGCCAACTTGTCGCCACTGAGTCCACCACCATTGGTAAAGGCTGCAGCCAGTTTACCCTGCCAGCTACGTGCCAGCCAGCGCTTGGACGACTGCTCCATAAATAACTTCATGGCAGAAGTCAGACTACCCATATAGGTCGGACAGCCAAATACAATTGCATCGGCAGCGTCCAACACCTCCCAATCCACCTGTTCCACATTCATCATATGCACCTGGACACCAGTTTTTTGTGCGCCTTCGGCAATGAAGTTTGCCACTTTAGCCGTGTGTCCATAAGGACTGTGATAAACAATCGCAGCAGATTGGGAAGATAGGGACATAACAATCAAAAACCAAGAATTTCAATCAAGTTTAACATTTTCATGCCATAAACACGAATGTTGCCATGCGTCCGGTTTTGGCTTCACGGCGATAGGAAAAATATTCATCCGCCTGACGATATGAACACTGATCGCCACCTAGAACAGTCTCAACACCCTGCTGCTGTAAGATGTAACGCGCAATCGCATACAGATCCGCATAGTATTTTCCGGCCTGTTCCCCTGCCTGAAATGCACTGTCCAGTTCAGGATATTTGGAACAGAAAGCTTCTTTTACTTCTGAGCCAATTTCAAAACAAGGCTGGCTGATCGCTACACCGAGCCACGCCCAGGTAGGCTTGGATTGCATCGCGGCAATGGTATTTTCAACGATACCGCCTGCCAGCCCACGCCAACCCGCATGCAGATTGGCTACTTCAGTGCCTTCAGCATTACCCAGTACCACAGGTAAGCAGTCTGCCGTCATCATCATCAAGGCATGGGCCTTGCGCTGTGTGACCAGGCCATCGCCGACCAATGCCTCGAAAGGCATCTGCTCATTGATGGTATGACAAATGGTGCTATGCGTCTGTGTCATCCAGGTAATTTTGTCCACACCAAAAGGCTGGAAGTCTTTCAACAGCTGGATGCGATGCTTCTGTACACGTGCAGCATCATCATTGACATGCAAAGCCAGGTTAAAGCCGGCCAGTTCTGGCTGGGCTGAAGGCTGTACCTGTTCATGATGAACACGGGTCTGACCCACATAAACGCCTTGAGGCAAACCTTGTACAAATTGCATGTCGCTTCCCTTTTTTTAATGACTGCTAATAGAATGAAAAATTAATAGGCCTTGTTTTCGCTACGCAGCACTTCAACCAGATTGGCGAAGTCTTCTGGCCACGGCGCATTAAAGGTCATTTCTTCTTTGGTACGTGGATGTTTCAGGCCTAGAGTCGCTGCATGCAGTGCCTGACGTTTAAAACCACGCAAGGTGTCATCCAGCAATTGCGAAGCACCGGCTGGCATACGCACACGTGGCATATAGACCTGATCACCCACCAGACCATAGCCCAGGTAGCTAAAGTGCACACGAATCTGGTGCGTACGACCGGTTTCCAGACGTGCCTGAATACGGGTGAAATGCTGGAAGCGTTCTTTCACATTGTAGTGCGTCACCGCTTCCTTACCGCCTGGCAGGACTGCCATTTTCACACGATCCACTGGATGACGTTTAATCGGTTCATCAATGGTACCGCCGGCAATGATGTTGCCATATACGATCAGGTCATACACACGGTAGACGGTCTTTTTCTCAAGCTGCTTGCTAAGCGCAAACTGCGCTTCCAGATTTTTAGCGACAACCAATAGACCACTAGTATCTTTATCGATCCGGTGCACTAAACCTGCACGCGCCAGTTCAGAAGATTTCGGATAATGATGCAGCAAGGCATTGACCAGTGTACCAGTCATATTGCCTGCACCCGGATGTACCACCATGCCCACTGGTTTGTTAATGACAATGATGTCATCATCTTCATAGACGATATCCAGTGGAATATCTTCAGGCAAGCTACGGGTTTGTGCCTCCAGTTCAACGTTTAAAGTCAGGGTTTCAAAGCCGTCACTTTTAAATTTCGGCTTAACTGGTTGACCATTCACTAATAAATTGCCGTCTTTGATCCATTGCTTGAGCTTTTCTCGAGAAAAATCGCTCCAGACCATGGCCGCAATCTGGTCGATACGTTGCCCGATATAACTTTCATCCAATTGAAATTGCAACGATAAACGTGTTGCAGTTGCGTCTGAAGTATGGTTATCTGCATCCTCAGAATCTTCAAGTAAATTGAAATCAGTATCAGGGATATTAGAATTGGAAGATTGTGCTTGACTCATTTGCTCATTCAGACAAAAGTGGTTTAATAGTGCAATTGTAGCTCATTGCCCGTATTAACAGAGGAATTTTTATGTCGCTACCACATTATAAAATGACAATGCTTGCTATGACGTTAGGCATTGCATCGGCAATGGTAGGCTGTAGCAGTAATCCAAAAAAAGAAGTCGTGGACAAAGGTCCAGAATCTAGCGAACAGGTTTATATCCAGAAAGCACAGAACGCGCTAGATCGCAAACAATATACTGATGCAGCAAAACAGCTCGAAGCACTGGAAACCTATTACCCAACCAGCCAGTATGCACCGCAGGCGCAACTGGAACTGCTGTATGTCAAATTCCAGCAAAAAGATTATGAAGGTGCTGTTGCACTGGCAGAACGCTTTATCCGTCTGAATCCGCAACATCCAAATGTCGACTATGCTTACTATGTCCGTGGCGTAGCGAATATGGAGCAGAACTATAATGGCCTGCTACGTTATACCTCACTAAAACAGTCACACCGTGATGTGAGCTACCTGAAAGTAGCTTACCAGAATTTTGTCGATTTCATTCGCCGCTATCCATCAAGCACCTATGCAGTAGACGCTGCACAACGTATGAAGTTTATCGGTCAGGAACTGGCAGAAAGCGAAATGAATGCGGCCCGTTTCAATATCAAGCGTAAAGCATATCTGGCTGCTGTTGAACGTGGTTTATGGGTAATTGAACACTATCCACAAACGCCACAGATTCCAGAAGCGCTGGCAACCGTTGCTTACGGCTATGACAAACTAGGTGATAAAGCCACAGCACAGCAATATATCGAAGTACTGAAACTGAACTATCCAGGTCTGGTGAATGCTGATGGTACTGTGAACCTGCGTGCAGCACGTAGTGAAGGCAGTTTCTTCAACCGTGCGACTTTGGGTATTTTCGGTAAAGAAGCCAAAACCGTGACCGATACGTCTAGCCAATCATCTGAAGACCAGTCAGAAAAACGCAGTCTGACCAATCGCATGACTTTCGGTTTACTCGATCGTCCTAAAACTAATGAAACTGAGCTACCTGAACCGATTGCTGAATAAGCCGACTCTCGAAGGTGCAATTTCCTCAAGGGCAAGTTATCATACTTGCCCTTTTGCATTTTCTGAGCAATGCTTGAACAAATTGTGCAAACAGGTTATACCAATTAATTCATTTATAGCGTTGGATGAATCATCCTACTCTTAATTTTCAATGATTTAACACCTAAATAACGCAGCACGAGAAGCTTAGCAAACCATGGCCATTCCTCAGCATACGATTGATCAGATTCTCGATCGCACCGATATTGTCGATGTGATTGGTCAATACGTGAAACTAAAAAAAACTGGCCGTACTTATTCGGGCTGTTGCCCTTTCCATCAGGAAAAATCGCCTTCTTTCCACGTCTACCGTGACAAGCAGTATTTCCACTGCTTTGGCTGTCAGGCCAATGGTAATGCCATTCGCTTTTTAATGGATATTGGCAGCCGCAATTTCATTGAAGTGATGAAAGATCTGTCCAGCCAGACCGGAATTGAACTGCCTAAAGACAATAAAGATTCCAACCGCTTAAAATACAAACGCGAAGCTAAACCAAAACCGGTTGCAGCATCACCAGCAAAAACTGCGGATACATCTACAAATCCGACGCCTGAACAGTCTGCTTATTTTGATCCATTTGCTGAAATTCAGACACCTGAAGCTGAATTTTATACAGATGATCCTTTTGCTGCTTTTGAGCAAATGCCTACAGCAGAAGCACAAGCAGATGGCAACTTATATGACTTGCTGGAAAATATTGCGCAGTTTTATGAGCGTCAGCTACCCAACAGTCCAAGTGCCCAGCAATATTTTAAACAGCGTGGTCTGACCGCAGAAACGATTGCCTACTGGCGACTCGGTTATGCACCGGAAGACTGGCAGCATCTGGAAAAAGCCTTCCCGCAGGATATTGAAGGTCTCAAACTTTTAGGTCTGATTCGTACCAGCGACAGTGGCCGGGATTTTAACCTACTCCGTGACCGTGTCATTTTTCCGATTCGGGATAGTAAAGGCCGTGTGGTCGGTTTTGGTGGTCGTGCACTAAATGACGAAATTAAACCAAAATACATCAACTCACCCGATTCAGAAGTTTTCCATAAAAACCAGTTATTGTATGGGCTGTATGAAGGTCGCAAGCAGAAAGCTCAAGACTGGCTGATGGTGGAAGGCTATATGGATGTCATTGCCTTGCAGCAATATGGCATTCATGGTGCAGTGGCTACTTTGGGAACAGCAAGTAATACTGATCACCTAAATATTCTGTTCAAGCAGAATAACCGGATTACCATTGCTTTTGATGGTGATGCGGCTGGACAAAAAGCGGCACGCCGTACTCTGGAAATTGCTCTACCCTTACTGAACGATGGGCGTGAGCTAAAATTCTTTGTTCTGCCGAATGACCATGACCCCGACTCCCTGATTCGTCGTGAAGGTATTGAAAATTTCCGCCGTCTGCTGGATCAGGCACCGTTGCTCTCTGACTTTGTCTTTGCCCATCTCACCCAGAACCACAACATTGCAACGCCTGAAGGTAAAAGTCAGGTGATGGGAGAGCTACGTCAGCTAACCGAATTATTGCCAAAAGCTGGCTCATTCCGTTATCTACTACAGCAGTTCTTTCGGGAAAAACTCGGTTTTAGCCGCAAATGGCAACCCAAAGTCAATAATGACGCCTCTCTAAGCTTTAGCACCAAAATTGATGCCGAAGAGTATGTCATTGCGATTCTGTTGAATCATCCATATCTGTATATTCATTTTGAACCATTACGCGCACTGGTCAGTGAAGATCAGCTGTTGTTCAAGATTCTGAATATATTGAATGTGATTTTTGATGAATTGCCGGATGATCCGGAATTGTCGACCTATTATGTACTCGGTGCCTGTGCTGCACATCATCATGAGTTACAGCATATCCTGCAACATGCCAATGTCAGTGATTACACCTCTTCTCCTGAGCAGGCAGACAAACTGGCGGCAGACTTCTCGATCAAGCTGCAATATCAGTGTCTACAACACAAATTAAAATCGAAAAAGTTTAGTAGCATCGCGGAGATGAAAAATCTCAAGATGCGGATTTATGAAATTGATAAAAAACGTTCCATGACCTTACTCGAAGATTAAAAATCATGAAAATAAAAAAGGCGTTTATTTTAAACGCCTTTTAAATATCGGAAAGTTATCCCGACATCATCTTAATGTTTAACCTTACGGCGATGCTGAACCACGTCCTGCAAACTGTTCTGTAGCATTTCAAAATAGCTTGGATCTTCAGCTTTGGCAGCTTCACGCAGCATGATTGAGGTCGGATGCAGAAGTTTTTGGGTCAAACGATGCGAAAATTCGGCCAATACTGTTTCAGCACTTTCACCTTTAGCGATGCGTTGCATAGCGGTTGCCAGTTCTTCCTGACGTAAGCTTTCCCCATAATCCCGGTAAGCATGAATCGTACTACCCGCCTCACTCACCTTCTGCTGGGTGATCAACTCAGTCGCCAGTTGATTGACCATCACTTCCGCTTCGACCGCTGCCTGACGACGCTGCGCCAGGTTTTCATCAATCACGCTTTGCAGATCGTCCACGCCATAGAGATAAACTCCATCCAGCTTTTCAACTTTTGGATCAATATCACGCGGTACAGCCAGATCGACCAACAGCATCTGCTGGTAACGGCGCTTCTTTAAGGCAGCTTTGACATCCGGATAGTGAATGACTTGATGCAAACTACCGGTACAACTAGAAATCACATCTGCACGATGCAGGTTTGCTGCCAGTTGATCAAAGTCAATAATTTCTACATCTGCACGGTGGGCAATTTCCTGCGCCAGATTCTCTGCACGAGCACGAGTCCGGTTACAGATAATGATTTTTCCGACGCCCATTTCTGCCAGATGTTTGGCCACCAGACTGTTCATTTCCCCGGCGGCTACCACCATCACAGTCAACTGCTCAGGTCGGCTAAACACTTGCAATGCTAATTGCGCGACTGCATAACCCATTGAGACTGCATGACTGCCGACTGCTGTTTCCGAGCGCACACGCTTAGCTGCATAAAAGGCATATTCAAAGATACGATTCAGGTTTTGCGAAACGGTTTTAGATTCTTTGGCAAGAGAGAGTGCGGTTTTGACCTGTCCCAGAATCTGCGGTTCACCAAGCATCAGGGAGTCGAGACCACTGGCGACACGCATCAGATGAGTGACGGCTTGCGCATTCTGATAGCAATAAACATGATTCTGTAATTGCTTGGGATCAATACCATTGGTCTGGGCGAGCCAGTTTAGCACCATGTCGACATTGTCCGACATCGCGTAAACTTCGGTCCGGTTACATGTAGACACCACCACCATATCATTCAGTACAGGGTGCTGGCTTTGCTCGGCAAGTAAAATGCTTAACTTTTCAGGGTTAAAAGCAATCTTTTCGCGCAGCTCTACAGAGGCAGTTTGATGGTTGACACCCAATGCAAAGAAAGACATATCAGGTCATCATTTCACTAAATTTATGCTATTGTGCAACATCGGTGTCATAAAAAGCATTACTTGGATAAAGAAAAATTGCGTCTAACAACTAGCCGTATAAACGGCCCTACCATTAAGCAATATTCTACCACATTCTTGCTGGTGGTTAGCATGGCTTCAACTGCTCATCTTTATGCAGCAGAAGCAGTTTACCATGCAAATCAAAATTATGATGCGATAAAACAAAGTATGATAGCCGAGTTCGCACTCGCCTATCGCGATATTCCAAACGCTTTACACAACTATACTGTGCTGGCCATTAAAAGCAATTCCACCGCGGTTAAACAGCGCGCACTCAATATCGCCCTCGAACATGAAGACCTGAATGCAGCGCTGGATATTTCTACCCACTGGGTCGTTCAAGAACCACAGGATGTGCCGGCATTATTCTATCTGGCGCATATTGCCTTAAAAGCGCATGAGTACGAACTGGCGGCAGAAACGCTGGAAAAGATCCTGAAAATTGATGATAACGCCGATCTGGAAGAAATTCTGGCCGGGATTGCCCCGGATGAGCCGGATGACCGTGAATATTTAATTCAGGCTCTAAGTACTAGCAAAGCCAAAGACAATCCTTCGATTCTGGTGCTGGTCGCCGGTCTGGAAGCACAAAAAGGTCAGCTAGAACAGGCTCTCAATACCATCAACCGCGCCTTAAAAAAACGTCCAAAGTCGACTGGTTATATCCTGATGAAAGCCAATCTGTTGGCGGCATTGGGTGATGATGCGGAAACGCTGAAATGGTACGAGAAAGCCAGTCGTAAACATCGCAACAACATGGATATACGTCTGGCTGAGGTCAAATACCTGATCAAGCTAAATGAAGCTGAAAAGGCCTTACAGAAACTAGAAACGATCCTGAAAAAATCACCACAACACGAAGAAGCACTGTTTATTGCCGGTCTGACCAGTATTGACCTGCAGCAATATGAACGAGCTGAAAAATACCTGGTTGAGCTCCGTTATTCGGCTCAGTACCAGAATGAAGCCTATTACTATCTGGCGGTCAATGCAGAACGCAAACAGCATTATGAAACCGCCAAGGCGTATTACCGCCTGGTGGATGGCAGCCTGTATACGGTCTCACGACGCAATATCATTGCGATCTTTGCCGAGCAGGATAAACTGCATGATGCACTGCGCTTTCTGACTCAGGAACGGGTCAATTATCCGCAACATGCCAGTTTCCTGTATCTGGCTCAAGCGGATATTCTGAAACGCATGAATAATAAGAACGCAGCGATCCGAATTCTGGAAGAAGCCAGCAAAAACCTGCCGGATGATCCGGAACTGGTCTATGCTCAAGTCTTGTTGTTAGATCCGCATGAAGATCGTGATCAACTGGATCAGTTGTTAAAAACCCTGCTTAAAATCGAACCGAATAGTCCAACCTATCTGAATGCTTATGCCTATACGCTGGCCCGTCAAAATCGCCATCTGGATGAAGCACGGCGCTATGCTGAACAGGCACTGGAATACGCACCAGAACAGGCTTCTATTCTGGATACCTATGGCTATATCTGTTATTTGCAGAATGACTTTGCTACGGCTGCCCAAGTGCTGCTTAAAGCCTATGAACTGAATCCAAGTGCGAAAATTGGCGTCCGTTATGCACGTTCGCTTTATATGAAAGGTGATCTACAACAATTCCATCAAGTGTTACAACAATTACAACAAAACCATCCAAATGACCCAGAATTAAACCAACTTAATTCGCTATTGTTAGCACCACAATCCTGAACGAGTCCATTCTTTTATGCGCAACATAAGTACTTTAGGCTGCTGTTTCCTTGCTTCTACTGCCCTATTCATGAGTGGTTGTCAGCAGATGGTGCAGCAAAAAGCGCCTGTCACGCCATCGGTACAGGCTGAAAACCAGTTCCAGCTGCAAGGTAAAATCGGGGTACGTACACCTCAGCAAAGCGGTAGCGCCTTTTTTACCTGGGTTCAGCAGCAAGAAGAATTTGATATTGAACTAACTGGTATCTTAGGTGCCGGAAAAACCCAGATTTCAGGTACTCCTGGCCAAGTGACTTTGAATAGTGCCAAAACCGGCCTGATCAAGGCAGCAACGGCAGAAGAACTATTGCAACGTGCAACCGGCTGGCAAGCCCCGATTAGTCATTTAGTTGATTGGGTACAGGCACGTCCCGCGACTCAATCTGCCCAGATCCAGAAAGACAGCTCACAGCGTATCAGCCAGATTATTGAACAAGGCTGGACGGTAGATCTGAGTTATAACCAGCAGGCAACTGTTCCAAACCGCTTGATTTTAAAGCAGTCACTTGAGAATGGGGGTGAAAACCGTATTACAATGGTGATTCAAAACCGTTAACTGGTCTGACGCAAGCTTATGATGATTCGTGTTCCCGCACCTGCAAAACTGAATTTGTTTCTCCATATCACCGGTCGCCGTCCGGATGGTTATCACGAGCTGCAAAGTATCTTTCAGTTGATAGATTTGTGTGACTGGCTAGAGTTTGAGCAAACAGATGATCAGCAGATTCAGATTGAAGGTTTGTCCTCAGTCGATCTGGAACAGAATCTCATCTATCGTGCAGCGCAGATTTTGCAGCCTTATACCAAAACGCCTTCTGGTCTGATCATTCGACTAGAGAAGAATATTCCCATGGGTGCAGGTCTTGGTGGTGGCTCATCCAATGCAGCAACGACCCTGATTGTGCTGAACCAGTTATGGCATTGTGGCTTAAATTCTGAGCAACTGGCAGAGCTCGGCGTCAAGCTGGGCGCGGATGTGCCTATTTTTGTTCATGGTCGCAATGCCTGGGCTGAAGGTATTGGTGAACACTTAACATTCATAGACTTAGATCAAAAACAGTTCATTGTGTTAAAACCTGACTGTTTTATCAGCACTCAACAGCTTTTTTCACAAAAAACGTTGACAAGAGACACGAAGCCCTCTAAATTTTGCGCCTATCAGATAAAGCCATCTGATTTCGGAAATAACTTTGAGCCAGTGGCAAGAAGCCTATATCCAGAAGTCGATGAGGCAATGCAATATCTCGATCAATTCGGTGTTGCAAAGCTTACAGGTACAGGTGCTTGTGTTTTTATCGAAGTAACTGATGATATGAATGTGACCGACATTCTTGAGAATGCACCATGTAAATCTTACTTGGTGAACAGTCTACAAGAATCGCCATTACATCATTTCAAGGTTCAATAGGGGTATCGCCAAGTGGTAAGGCACCGGGTTTTGATCTCGGCATCCGTTGGTTCGAATCCAGCTACCCCTGCCATTATTCACCTGTAGATGTACTGTATTAGGGGTATCGCCAAGTGGTAAGGCACCGGGTTTTGATCCCGGCATCCGTTGGTTCGAATCCAGCTACCCCTGCCATCTTACAGTTCATCAAATCTAGGGGCGTCGCCAAGTGGTAAGGCACCGGGTTTTGATCTCGGCATCCGTTGGTTCGAATCCAGCCGCCCCTGCCATTTTCTCGAAAAAAGACAGAACATCATTTGCTGTAAGACTGTTAATTTACCTTGACACAATACCGCAAAAATATTAAAGTTCTGCCGCATTAGGGGTATCGCCAAGTGGTAAGGCACCGGGTTTTGATCCCGGCATTCGTTGGTTCGAATCCAGCTACCCCTGCCATCTACTTCCATACATACCAACCGCCAAGGGTGCTTCATGCCCAATCTTGTCGTTTTTAGTGGAACCGCGCATCCACAATTCGCTCAAAAAGTCGTAAGTCACTTACATATTCCTCTAGGCGCTGCCTCTGTAGGCCAGTTCTCTGATGGCGAAATCGCTGTTGAGATCACTGAAAATGTTCGTGGTAAAGACGTATTCATCGTACAACCTACTTGTGCACCGACCAACGATAACCTGATGGAAATCCTGGTTATGGCTGACGCGTTACGCCGTGCAAGTGCTGGTCGTATTACTGCCGTGATTCCTTACTTCGGTTATGCCCGTCAAGACCGTCGTCCCCGTTCAAGCCGTGTGCCGATTACTGCAAAAGTTGTTGCAGATATGCTGACCACTGTAGGTATTGACCGTGTGGTGATGATTGACCTTCACGCTGACCAGATCCAAGGTTTCTTCGATATTCCTGTAGACAACATCTACGGTACGCCAGCCCTGCTTGCTGATTTACGCCAACAACAGCATCATAACCTGATGGTTGTTTCTCCTGACGTAGGTGGTGTAGTTCGTGCTCGTGCTGTTGCGAAACAGATGGGTGATATCGACCTGGCGATCATCGATAAACGTCGTCAAAAAGCGAATGAATCACAAGTGATGCATTTGATTGGTGATGTGAAAGATCGTGACTGTGTGATCGTTGATGACATGGTGGATACTGCTGGTACGCTTTGTAAAGCTGCTGATGCGTTGAAAACTTTCGGTGCCCGCAAAGTAGTTGCTTACGCGACTCACCCAGTATTATCTGGTAAAGCACTTGAAAATCTGAAAAATTCTGTGATCGATGAGTTGGTAGTTACTGACACCATCCCTCTTTCAGAAGAAGCTTTAGCTCTTGGCAAGATTCGCCAGGTTTCAGTTGCAAGCATGGTTGCTGAAACAATTCGTCGTATCAACAACGAAGAATCTATTAGCGCAATGTTCGATTCTTATCTATAATAGTGCGCTGAATTTCCAAAGCCCTGCCATTTGGCGGGGCTTTCTATCACCGGATCGGTCGCAGGTCCGGTTCATTTAAAACTTAAATAGGATGTCTATCATGGCAAACTTCGTATTAAACGCAGAAGCACGTGAAGTAGCACAACAAGGGAAAGGTTCGAGCCGCCGCCTTCGTCATGCTGCTAAAGTTCCAGCGATCATCTATGGTGGCGAAGCTGCTCCTGTAGCTGTTTCTCTTGAACTTCGTCAGCTTGTTAAATTCTTAGAAAGCAACTCATTCTTCGAAGAAGTAATCGAAATTGATGTAAACGGTAAAGTTGAAAGCGTTAAAATCCAAGCGTTACAACGTCACCCAGCTAAAAACACTCCAATGCACGCTGACTTCAAACGCGCATAAGTGTTAATGGTGTAGATTAGTGTCAAATATTTCACTGATTGTAGGTTTGGGCAACCCAGGTTCTGAGTATGCTCAAACCCGCCATAATGCAGGCTTCTGGTTTGTAGAACGCCTTGCAGATCAATATGGCATTAACCTTAAAAAAGACCCTAAATTCAATGGATTCAGCGGTCGTGGCAATATCGAAGGTCAAGACGTCCGTCTCCTTCTACCTACAACATTCATGAACCTTTCCGGTAAAAGTGTTGTTCCTTTCGCCAAATTCTACAATATCGCACCCGAATCAATCCTGATTGCCCATGATGAACTGGATATGAATCCAGGCATTATTCGCCTGAAAACTGGCGGTGGTCATGGTGGACATAACGGTTTACGCGATATCGTGCCGCATATCGGTCCGAACTTTCATCGTCTACGCATTGGTATTGGTCACCCAGGTTCTAAACACCGTGTTTCTGGTCATGTCCTGAGTAAAGCACCAAGCAGTGAACAAGAGTTAATGGACGATGCAATTGCCCATGCACTTGCTCGCGCCAAAATGCTGGTGAACGGTGAAGTACAACAGGCAATGAATCAAATCAATGCTTATAAACCGAACTAAACATTCATAAATTGCTGGACAATTCCGCTTGCCTTGCTGGCCATTTAGGCGCAAAATGCGCAAGCCTACCCACTTATCCAGTGTCGTAGAAATTGATTCAACCATAAGATCAAAGTCTTAGGTCAACTAAGGGGACGCTAGCCATGCTATCTCGTTTATTAAAATGCAAAATTCATCGCGCTTTTGTTACACATGCAGAATTACACTATGAAGGTTCATGTGCAATTGATGGCGTTTTGATGGATCTAGCTGGCATTCGTGAATACGAAGAAATTCATGTCTGGAACGTGACCAATGGTAAGCGTTTTACTACTTATGCCATTCGTGGTGAAGATAATTCAGGGATTATTTCTGTGAATGGTGGTGCTGCGCACCAGGCTGATGTTGGTGATATCGTGATTATCGCAACATTTGGTGATTTCACTGAAGCCGAAGCCAATGCTCATAAACCACGTCTGGTTTATGCCAACCCGGATAACACTGTGAATCACACTGCAAATTGCATTCCGGTACAGGTTGCCTAAGCTGGTTCAACAAGATTCTCAAAAGCTCGCTTCTCGCGGGCTTTTTTATGGGCTGATTAAAATAAAACTAACGCCCCTGCCACCAGCTTTTTCGGTTCTCACAGTTTAAGGACTTAAGATTTTGATCTACCAGGTCAGCCAACAAAGTTTCTCCATTTTCTTTTAGCTTTAATTCGGCGAATTTAGCATTACGATAACAAGGCTCAAGTCCCTCAGCGAACATAAAACTGTTGGCAGCCGGATATAAGCCTTCAAAGGTATTCCGTGGATTTTTCAGGATTAGTCGCGCTGAGCGTGGCTGATCCAGCGCACTTCGATTAAAACTGGTTTTGACAACTCTTCTTTGCTCATCAAGCTGTACATAGCTTAGTACACGGGACTGGTTTTCAAAATCTTGAATACTGATTTTAGGTTCTGATTGTTCTGATCTATTCTCCGCTGCTAGTGCACTAAAATGCAGATCATAATTCAGCGCCATATAATCGCCTTGCAGAATTGATCGCGGATCTACTGGTGCCAGCTCCACATAAATACTTTGGCTATCTCGAAGATGCCATTCATGTTGCGCAATCAATCCACAAAATAAGGCAATACTGAAAATAGCCAGATGCAAAGGAAGAAACTTTTTCATCTTGCCTCTCCTTGCTCATGTTGTAGTTTTGACCCCTTTAAAATATAGGCCAGCAACAAGACCAGTATCCCTGAAGCAAAGATACTGATGCTTTTTAATAGGAAGCTTAAGCCCAGATTGTAATACAGCATCCATAGCCAGAAGATCAGCAATAAAATGGTAAGTGCCTGTATAAGTCGTTGCTGATAGACCACTGCCCACGCCATAAGCAGCATAATAATAAAAATCTCAAAATAGCCCAACAGAATGAGTAAGATGCCAAATATAGGAATCAGCCAGAGCCATTTTTCATAAAATTGCTGCCAGTTTTGCCAGATAAAACCAAGCAACAATAAGCTCGGAAGAACATAAAACAGCAGAACGTGGTCAAGGCTGATCTGCCCGATGCCCTGCCAGTGCTCTAATCCAGTCACAGATTGAACCACGGCTGAACCTGTCAGCATAGCAATGATCCAGAGCAGAATACTTTTCTGATAAATTGAGGACTGCCAATATCTAGCGGTTAGAATTAGCCCGATAAAAATGACATAGTTCAAGCTTAGGGCAAGCGTGATTACAATATCATCATGCTTAAAGGAATTCTCTAATGCCAAAACCACAATTGCTAAAGCATGAGCTATCAAGAGCTGTAAGGTTAGAATGAACCAGTGCATCCGTTTGATCACAGTCAGAGCCAGCATCATTAATTGCAACAGCCACACTATAAACAGACTATCGGTGAGCAGTTCCGTATGAATTAATACCGCAGCTTGCCCGCAAACCCAAAGACAATAGGCAAACTGACGTAGAAATATGGAATTCTTTTGACTTAATAATTTCCAAGCGATGCCAATAAAAATGAGACCTAAAACAATTGAAACTGCTTTCCAATAGGTCAGTAATAAGACTGCCAGAATAATTCCAGCTATCCATGCACCAAGTGCCAAAGGAATGACGGAGAATTTGGTTTGTGGAAAAATTTTCTTTAGGGCAAAACTGATCAGCGCAAACCAGCCAAAGATCAGCATTGCCAAGATAAATAAGCCCGCTGCTGAATTGGTAAGCTGATCGTCCACCAGTTCAAACAGCCATAGGCTCAAACTGGCAGCCAAGCCTGCAATCAGTAAAATGGTTTCTAGTGCCTGATGCTTACGATAAAAATAAAATGCAGCCCCTGCTGGTAGAACAACTGAAGAAGCCAGATAGATCAGCTGAAAATGATGGGTAAACTGCATCATACTGCTGATCGAAATCATGATAATGAATGCAATAAACAGATATCGCAGTAACGAATAATAACGTATGGCAAAGGCAAAGCTGATGGCCGTCAGTAGATTCAAAGTCAGTAGATATAATCCTTCTGCCCGTATCATCCAGAAACTTTGCTTAAAGTAAAAATACAATGCCAGCTGACTGACCACACAAAGCATGGCAAAAACCCCGATATTTGGTCGATATAGCCACGGCAACAGCAATACGGCCCAGAGCAGAAATAACTGATAACTATCCGCACCAGTCTGATAGATCTGCCCAATCACCACCAGACTTAAGCCCAGCATCAGGCCAGATACAGTATCCAGACTCTGTCTGATCCATTCCCGCTGATTAAAGTAAATGCTGGCTATTGCACTACAGAGTAAAACCAGCATTGGAATTGCTAACTGTACCTGATTCGGTAGCATCCACCAGTTCGCAGCCATTAAATACAGCAAACTGACTGCAATCAGCGCAACGCCCAAAATATTGAGATAACGCAAAACCTTTGCATCACAAAACAGCAAGGGAGAAAATGGATTATTATGGATCAGCTCGGTTTTCTTCATTGTCAGAATGATTGATCAATTTCTATTGTTAATAGCAACATAACATGTTTCCAGTTTTTTGCTAAAGGACTGTAGTAATTCAGATAATCTGTTTTGCTTATCTGAAATTCTGCAAATTCGTGACTGGCCAAACTATCCCATCTTTTAAAAATCAGGACTATAATGGCCCTACATCGCTTCAGGGCGGGGTGAGATTCCCCACCGGTGGTAATTTCAGGGTAGTAAATCTCTATTCCTAAATCAGCCCACGAGCGGTCAATTTCGATTGATCTGCAGATCTGGTGCAAATCCAGAGCCGACGGTATAGTCCGGATGAAAGAAGACGAAAGCAGTACACCCTGTTTTATGCCTGGCATGAAACTGTTTTGCTATAAGCCTATTTTCACTATGTCCTGAAATGTTCAATCGTACTTTTACTTTACGTGAGCGTTTCAATGTCAAGTTTGATTCAACCCGAAATTTTCTTTTCCGCTTTAGCTCCCGCTGAACAGCGCATCCAACAAGCACTCGAGGACATCCGCCAAGGCAGACCTGTTCTGGTGATGGATGACTTTGACCGCGAGAATGAAGCCGACCTCATCATTGCAGCAGAGACTTTGACTGTAGAAACCATGGCTCGTATGATTCGTGATGGTTCCGGTATTGTGTGCCTATGTCTGACTGATGAACTGGCCAATCATTTAGAACTGCCACCTATGGTGCAGGATAACTCTAGCCAGTTTAAAACTGCATTTACTGTCACCATTGAAGCTGCGGAAGGTGTGACGACTGGTGTATCTGCCAAAGACCGTACCACCACGATTAAAGCAGCCATTAAAGACGGTGCTGTCGCCAGTGACCTGAACCGTCCAGGGCATGTCTTCCCTTTACGTGCACGTGAAGGTGGTGTGTTGACCCGTCGCGGCCATACCGAAGGTACGATTGATCTTGCGCGTTTAGCTGGCTTGAAACCTGCCGGTGTTCTGTGTGAACTGACTAACCCCGATGGCACCATGGCTTCTGGCATTCAGGTATTGTCTTATGCACAGACGCATCAGCTGACCGTGATTACCATTGATGAACTGGTGCGTTACCGCCAGCAGCACAATGTATAAGTATAAGATTTAAAGATAAAAAATCCCGGCTTAAGACCGGGATTTTTTATCTTATATAAATATTTTTAGATGAGTACAGATAATATTCCATAGACTGCGACTACCAATAAAATCAAACCGCACAAACCAAGCAAATACGGATACAACCTGGATTTAGCAAAGCCTTGAAAGCCTAAATAAACTAATGACAGGGTCAAAAAATCCAGGACAATCCAGCTGATCGTCAGAATAACCAAACTTAAATCCAGATTTGGCGTGATGCCAATAAACTGCGGGAAAAACGCAGCAAAGAAAATAATATCTTTGGGGTTGGAGATCCCCACCAGAAAACCGGTTCGGAAGCCACCCTGTACTGGCTGCAAGCCTTGTGAACTGGTTGAACCCTGCCCTTGCCAGACTTCCCGGAAAATCTGGATTCCCAGCCAGGCAATATATAAACAGCCAAGCAGCTTGATGCCATTCAGCCAGTTTTCATTAATGACCAATAAGCCTTTTAAGCTAAAAATAGATAAGGTGATCAATACCAGAGAAGCAAAATTCGTCCCGAAAATGGTCTGCAAAGCATGCTTATAGCCACCTTTCAGTCCAGCACTAGCGACCAGCAACATCACAGGCCCAGGTGTGGCAATCATGATAACGACGGCCAGACAATAGAGAATATATTCACTGATATTCATGCCATTTCCTCAGCTATCATGATTTTACTAAATAAAAAAGAGGACTTAGTCCTCTTCCTGCATATGAATCAAATGCTGACTGATCCCATCCGCCCGTAAAAAAGCCAGGTCATAACTGGCTTTGGCGAGTGCCAGTACCCGACGTTCGAATTCATCCCAAAGCGGGCGCACCTGTTTGTAATGAATGCCTAAACCGCTTTCATCAGTAAAATGACGATTCTTTTCACAGAGTTTTAAGGCATGGTAAAGCTTACGACCTTTAGTCGCATCTTCACGTAGACGCACCCGTTTAGACAGGACAAATGTTTCCACTTTGGCCAGATTCGCCATCGGCAGCATCGGGACCAAAATCTGATCTAGCTGTGCATCCAGCCGCTGCCAGACCGCAGTATGTTGATCTGCGTTATAACTATTCCAGTGAATCACTTCATGATTAAAACGGCGGCAACCACGACAGACCGCATCACCAAATACGGTTGAGCAACGCCCTGCGCAAGGGGTCAAAGATGCAATACGACGATCCGAACTCAAAACTTACTCCAACTGTGCTGCAACTTCCAGCATCTGCATCATTGCATCAAAATCCTGGGTCGGCATGACTATACACGCTCTCCCTATCGATTTGAAGTCCGTTAAAACCCGGCCTTTTACTCGCTTATTCATTCAAATCACGTTAAAATATGCGCCTTTCAAATTATCATGCTACGTTGGAGTATTCCATGAACGCTACTGTAGAACAGCTTGCACCTGTAGAACAGCAAGCGACGACTGGTTGGGTTGTTGCCGCACTTTATCAATTCAAAGAAGTTCAAGATCCTGCGGGTCTGCAACAACGTCTTTTAGAGTTGGTAAAAACCATCAACCTTTGCGGTACTCTAATTGTGGCAGGTGAAGGCATTAACGGGACTGTTGCGGGTAACCGTGAAGCCATCGACAAAGTACATCAGTTTCTGCTTGATGAAGGCTTCAACGAAATGGAATACAAAGAGTCGCATAGCTCTGACAAACCATTCCGTAAAATGAAGATCAAGCTGAAAAAAGAGATTGTGACTTTAGGTGTACCGGTTAAGCCACGTGATCTGGTTGGCCATTATCTTGATCCTAAAGAATGGAACGAGCTGATTGCACGTGATGATGTGATTCTGGTTGATACCCGTAATGATTACGAGTACAAAGCTGGTACCTTCAAAGGCGCAATCGATCCAAAAACTGAAACTTTCCGTGAATTCCCTGAATATGTGAAAAAGAACCTGGAACAGCACAAGGATAAGAAAATTGCCATGTTCTGTACCGGTGGTATTCGTTGTGAAAAATCAACTTCTTTATTGCTTCAGGAAGGCTTTAAAGAGGTGTATCACCTGAAAGGCGGTATTCTGAAATACCTAGAAGAAACTCCAGCTGAAGAAAGTCTTTGGGAAGGTGAATGTTTCGTATTTGATGGCCGTACTGCAGTTACACATGGTGTGGAAGAAGGTCAAAATACCAAATGTCATGCGTGTGGCTGGCCATTAACGCCTGAAGAGGCAGCGCTGCCAAGTTATGAACACGGCGTATCTTGTGTGTACTGCATCGATAAAACTACCGAGAAACAAAAAGAAGGTTTCCGTATGCGTCAATCGCAAATTCTGGCTGCAAAACGTAAACGTCTCTAATTCCAGTTTTGTAACTAAAAATATCTAAGCCCTCTTCGGAAGGCTTTTTGTTTACATAAGCATTACATCTGCAATAAAAAACTTACCAATCCCTTACCAAGAACAGCATATTTTTACAGCTAAGCTTGATAGTCTTTATATCACATTACTTTGTTACCATAAGTCTTTCATTATTAATTAATTTTTTAAATGAAAAGGAAAACAAAATGGCCAATTCACTTGCTCGGGATCCAGATAATATTGTTAGATTCCAACCTAAAGAAAATACAAAACTGGAACGTATTACCCAACTGACAGATGAGCTAGAAGCAGAATCACATCTGTTTATTGTGATCTTGGGAACTATCATTGGTGCCATTCTTGCCCTGTTTATTGGCTACCATATTGAGGCTACAGCAGCACACTATTTACTGCTCAGTGCTCTGCCAGTTTGCCTGGCTTACAGCTTACGTAAAGTTTACATTTATACCTTAACCCATAGTTAATCCACACTTGGCCATTTATATAACTTAACTTTACCCTCTTAAAAATACTGCTTAGGATACAAGCAGTATTTTTTATTTTGCCAATTTTATGAATCTGACTGAATGGATTATTTCTGTCATGGAACAGCTGGGCTACTGGGGCATTGCCTTGCTCATGTTTCTTGACAATGTCTTTCCCCCGATCCCCTCTGAAATTATTATGCCTTCTGCCGGCTATTCCGCATCTCAAGGAGAATTACTGCTGGTTGGAGTCATTATTGCAGGCAGTATCGGTTCGTTATTGGCAGCGGCATTGCTCTATTGGATTGGCTATAAATTTAACCACGACAGTATTTTCAGATTCATAGACCGATATGGAAAATTCTTGTTTATCAAATCTGAAGACGTGAAAAAATCTCTGGAATGGTTCGAGCAGTATGGACACCGGATTGTATTCTTTGGCCGGATGGTTCCGGCAGTACGTTCCCTCATCAGTATCCCGGCTGGCATGAGCCATATGCCTTTCTGGAAATTCATGTTCTATAGTGGACTAGGTACTGTTATCTGGACCACGTTCCTGGCCTGTGTCGGTTTTTATTTTGGTGAAAATCAGGAATTGATGCACAAAATCTTCAGTCAGGTCAGTTATGTGATTATTGCGATTGTCGTGATCATCATGGGCTGGGTTTTATACCGTAGACATCAACGTAAAAATCGTCCATCCTGAAGAGACCTCAGCATAAGGAGGCTAAAACGATGTCGCACTATCTTAAATATTTTGCCACCGTTTATCTGACTCTGGTCTTAATAGTCGGCATACTCATCTACGTGTTCAATCTGGGCGCCATTCTGCTGATTCCTGCCCTGATTGCCTCCGCCTTTCTCAGCGCCCGATACTTTGTGAAAAAAGAACTCCGACTACCCACCCAGGAAGAGAAAAGCAGACTGGTCTGGGGTTCCACGATTATTGCCATGACCTTTGGATTTATCTTTTTGTTTATAGTGATCTGGCTGCATCCACAGACGGAGGAAATCTATAGAAGGATGCCTTATACAGGACGCGGGCCAAATTCGTTTCTGGTAGCTGCAAGTATTGCCTTACATGCCTTGCTGTTGCATATCGCCTACAATGGCTATGCGCGTTATAGCTTGAGCAAGCGTACGGGTGCCGATCATAAACCTTAGACTAGGTAATTAACTAGTCCAAACGTTGTACAAAACACCTGAGCTAAAAAAAGCACCTGACGGTGCTTTTTCATGGCGGGGCATGACTTATTCTGGTGTGTGGTACATCAGATATAATTCATTCAAGTTTTCTGGAATCTCTTCTGCAAGCTCATCCATTAACTGACCATTGCGACGGAAAGATTCCATTTGCGGATCTTCTTCATCGATGCCACTGAATACCATAATTGGCAGCGTTAAATCGACCAACTGTTCTTCAAATTCTTCTGTAAACCAGGCTTCTTCGTTCAGGAACATGGCATCTACAAAGCCCACACTCCAGTCACCTAGACTTGATTCGGTATCTGCTTCTTCAATTTCAAATGGGAAAGTGATCCCTTCTTCATTGGCCAAGCTTTGACGGATTGACTCTAACCATGCTTTAACCTGATTGATGATTTCTGCAGGCACTTTTTTCTGGTTGCCTTCAAAAAGTTCATCCATCCATTTGTCAAATTGCGGGCCTACTGCGATAGCACATAAGAAACCATGAGTTGCCGCAAAATCCAGACCATACTCATTTTGGTCGCCGTCCAGATATTCACTCAACAGGTCTAAATCTAAAGCACTCATTTAACATCCAAACTTAGAAAACCGAAAGGATTAGCATAGCATTTATTCAGGCTATGCTAAATCTGAATTCGTTAATCTTCGTCGTCAAAGTCGTCATCATCGTCGAAGTCATAATCAAAATCTTTGAGTTCGCGTTCCAGACGGCGTTGCGAGAGCAGATCATCAATTAAACGACGTTTTTCCAACGACTCTTTCGCACTTAGCTTACTCGATGCCTCATCGAAATTAACATCATCATCACCGTAGCTATCATCTAGTTCAAAATCTGTCGAAGACACTAAAACTACCTCGTAGTGAAAAATGTAAATGGGTCTAGGCGCTATTTATCTTGCCTTTAAAAACTTGTCAAGTTTTATTTATATATTTTGTATGTTTATACTAGTTAGCTCTTGTTTTTCTACAGCATAATTGTGTATTTATTAGCTGGTTAGATAGTGAACGCTTTTTATCCCATGGATGAGGGACGTTTCTAAAATTAGATTGGGAAATACACTTGAAAAGATAAACTTAGACCCAATATCGATATTCAATTGTTATTCAAACATATTTATAAAATCATGCTTGACTGATCAATTCCAAAACTATTTCAGGTGAATTGTGCTATCATGCACGGTTTTTCACTGCCACAGATTCAACGAAGAGTAAGCAAAGATGAGCGATATGACTTCCCCTACTTCTCAAGTAGCGGCTCTGATTAGCCGAGGCAAAGAACAAGGTTACTTAACCTTCGCTGAGGTTAACGATCATCTCCCGGACTCCATCACAGAAAGCGAACAGATTGAAGATATCATTCAAATGCTGAATGATGTGGGTATTCCTGTCCATGATCGTGCGCCTGAATCTGATGATGCAATGTTCGAGGATACTGCAGAAGCTGCTGATGAAGTTGCAGAAGAAGAAGCTGCGGCTGTACTTGCATCTGTAGAAAACGAACCAGGTCGTACGACTGACCCTGTACGTATGTACATGCGTGAAATGGGTACCGTTGAACTTTTAACGCGTGAAGGCGAAATTAGCATTGCAAAACGCATTGAAGAAGGTATCCGAGACGTTCTTCACTCTATTGCTTACTGGCCGAATGCTGTAGAAGTTGTACTACAAGAATACAAAGATTATGAAGCTGGCGAACGCCGCCTTGCTGACATTCTGTCAGGTTATTTAGACCCTGAATCAGATGAAGAAATTCCAGAAGTGCTGGAAGAAGTCGCTGAAATCGAAGAAGATGAAGAAGCAACGACCAAGTCAACCAAAGATGTAAAACTGGATGATGACGAGGAAGATGAAGAGTCTGATAGCGATGACGATTCTGAAGGTGACTCAGGCCCAGATCCAGAAATTGCCAAAGTTCGTTTTGCCGAACTTTCAGATGCCTGGAAAAATACCAAAGCGGTACTGGAAAAACACGGCCGTAACAGCAAAGAAGCAGAAGAAGCACTTCAAGCGCTTGCAACTGTGTTCATGATGTTCAAGTTCACGCCGCGTTTGTTCGATATCATTTCTGAAATGATTCGTGGTACACATGACCAGATCCGTGGTGCAGAACGTGAAGTGATGCGTTATGCCGTCCGTCGTGGCCGTATGGACCGTACCCAGTTCCGTACTACTTTCCCGGGTCAGGAATCGAATCCAGCCTGGTTAGATGAGCAAATTGCGAAAGCGACTGCTGATCAGAAAGCTTATCTGGAAAAAGTACGTCCTGACGTATTGGCCTTCCAGCAAAAAATTGCAGATATCGAAAAAGATCTTGATCTTAAAGTTCGTGACATCAAAGACATTGCCAAACGTATGGCAGTCGGTGAAGCGAAAGCGCGTCGTGCCAAGAAAGAGATGGTTGAAGCAAACTTACGTCTGGTGATTTCGATCGCGAAGAAATATACCAACCGTGGTCTGCAGTTCCTAGATCTGATTCAGGAAGGTAACATCGGTCTGATGAAAGCGGTAGACAAGTTTGAATACCGTCGTGGTTACAAGTTCTCGACTTATGCCACCTGGTGGATTCGTCAGGCGATCACCCGTTCAATCGCGGATCAGGCACGTACCATTCGTATTCCAGTGCATATGATTGAAACGATTAACAAGATCAATCGTGTATCTCGTCAATTGCTTCAGGAAATGGGCCGTGAACCGACACCGGAAGAACTGGGCGAACGTCTGGAAATGGACGAAGTGAAGGTTCGTAAAGTACTGAAAATCGCTAAAGAACCGATTTCGATGGAAACACCGATCGGTGATGATGAAGATTCGCATTTGGGTGACTTCATTGAAGACAGCAACATCACTTCACCAGTGGATGCTGCTACTTCAGAAGGCCTGAAAGAAGCGACTCGCGAAGTACTGGAAAACCTGACTGAACGTGAAGCGAAAGTCCTGAAAATGCGTTTCGGTATCGACATGCCAACGGATCATACTTTAGAAGAAGTCGGCAAACAGTTCGACGTAACCCGTGAACGTATCCGTCAGATTGAAGCGAAAGCACTGCGTAAGTTACGTCACCCTTCCCGTTCTGAACACCTGCGTTCATTCCTGGAAAATGATTAAGATTTAATACAATTTTGGAGACTTGAAATTTCATCTCTCGTCTCCATTTTGTATTGCAATACACCCAAACGCCTGCGCTATGCAGGCGTTTCGAATAGGGGGACTACATGTTAGACCGCACACCATCTCGTGAACTCCGCGAAGATCTTTGGGTTTTTCCAATGGATTACCCAATCAAACTCATTGGCCTTGCAGGTGAAGAACTGCTGAATGCGGTCGTTGAGATTTTCACCAAACATTTTCCTGACTTTGATGGCGATAGCGTAAGCATCACTCCATCCCGTACTGGTAAATATCATTCGATCACTGCTCAGCTACGCTTCCTTGAACTGGAACAGGTGCATGCCGTATATGCTGATCTTGCAGCTTGCCCACTAATCAAGACTGCACTTTAAGATTATTCTGCTCCAACCTTGGCAAATTAAAAAACACGCTTTCGGGCGTGTTTTTTATGTGTGTGACTAGCTCACCAACAATTACTACGAATCTCTCCCCTATCTATTGCTGAAATCATTATAATTATTTGCAGTATGATCTAATTTTCTAAGGACGCACACTGTGACAGCTGCGGTTCAAAAACCCTCCCTGATTATCCGTCAATATAATAACCTGACTCCCTACGAAGACCGTTTTCTGGAAATGAAAAGCTTCACGGAAAACCGTGATGAAAATACGCCTGATGAGTTATGGATTTTGCAGCACCATGATGTACTGACCCAAGGTCAGGCCGGTAAACCGGAACATATCCTGATTCCAACTGATATTCCTGTCATTCAAACCGACCGTGGTGGTCAAGTCACCTGGCATGGTCCTGGTCAGCTCGTCGCATACTTTATGTTTGACCTGAACCGTCTGGGCTGGAATGTCCGTACATTGGTGTCTTATGCCGAAAACCTGATGATTGAACTACTTAAAAAGCATGAGATTGAAGCCTATGCCAAACCCGATGCTCCGGGCGTCTATGTGAATGAACGTAAAATTGGTTCTCTCGGCTTTAAAATCCGTAAAGGCCGTAGCTATCATGGCTTATCTTTAAATATTGATTGCGACCTGACTGGTTTCCATACCATCAACCCGTGCGGCTATGCAGGCCTGGAAATGGTGCGAATTAATGACCTCGTCAGCAACCCGCCAAAGTTTAATGACTTGTGTGTTGAAATTATTGAAACTTTAAGCAGCAGCGGTTACTTTAAGCAGGTGAACGTCGAGCAAAGATAAAGCCTTTGCATTTTAACAATAAATAAATTAGAGTAATTACTCTAAACCAATAATATCAAGATAGGGATCATCACGTGATTGCGACAAAATCCGTAAAACCCGCTTTGCAGCTTGCCTATGTCAAACTGATGATGGATATCATTGGCCGTGGCCTGGTCATGGCAAGTCAGGTAGACCCAGAAATCAAACAGGAAGTTGCCCAGTTTCCCGCCAATTTTAGGCTTTCAATGAATGTTTTTCCACATGGCCCGGCCTTCGTTGCCCGGGTCACGGAACAACATCAGCTGGAACTGGTCAAAGAAAGCAATATCAAGCCAGACCTGACCATTACCTTTAAGCATCTGCATCATGCCTTTCTGGTGTTTTCCTTTCAGGAAAGCACGTCTCAGGCCTTTGCCAATGACCGCATGATTGCCGATGGTGATATTTCCTATGCGATCCGTCTGGTACGTTGCCTGAACAAAATGGAAGCGCTGATCTTGCCGAAAATGGTGGCGCAACTGGCAGTAAAAGAATACCCGAATAATCTGGGACTCAAAGATAAAATCATGGAAGCGAGCAGCATCTACTTAAAAGTCGCTCAATCTTATTTGAAACGGAGTGTATAACATGGCAAAACCTTATTATGAATTTTTCTGCCCAGTCAAAGTAATTGCTGGTCATGCCGCGTTAGAACACATTCCTTTTGAATTGGCCACTTTAGGTGCCAAACGTCCACTGATCATTACCGATAAAGGTGTACGTGCCAATAACCTGCTGGCGCCGATTGAAGCTGCTTTTGAATCGACCGATGCCAAAATTGCAGCGATTTTCGATGATGTACCGCCAGATTCCAGTTTAGGTACAGTGCGCAGCGCAGCACAGCTTTATCGTGATCATGATTGCGATGCCATTATTGCTGTTGGCGGCGGTTCAGTGATTGATACCTCAAAAGCGACCAATATTTTGGTCTCTGAAGGTGGTGACGACTTACTCAAATATTCTGGTGCGCATAACCTGCCTAAACCGCTGAAGCCATTTTTCGTAATTCCTACGACTTCTGGTACCGGTTCTGAAGTGACCATGGTTGCTGTGGTATCGGATACCGAAAAGAATGTGAAAATGCCATTCGCATCTTATTATCTGATGCCGCATGCAGCGATTCTGGATCCACGTATGACTCAGACCCTGCCACCGCATCTGACTGCCATGACAGCCATGGATGCGATGACACATGCTGTAGAAGCCTACACCTGTATGGCAGCCAATCCAATTTCAGATGCTTATGCCACAGCTGCCGTGAAAAAGGTCAGTGCCAACCTGTTTAACGTACTCGACAACCCAACTGATGCCCAAGGTCGTCTGGAGCTGGCTCAGGCCTCTACCATGGCCGGAATTGCCTTCTCCAATTCAATGGTGGGTCTGGTGCACTCCCTTGGACATGCTCTAGGTGCAGTCGCGCATTTGCCGCATGGCCTATGTATGAATCTGTTCCTGCCTTATGTACTGGAATACAACAAGGAAGTGAATGGCGACAAGATTGCCGAGCTGCTGCTGCCATTGGCGGGTGCAGACATCTATGCACAAACACCAGCACACTTACGTGCAGACAAGACCATTGCTACAATTTTAACCATGCGTGATCGAATCTATAGCTTGACCAAATTACCGCGCACATTAAGTGAAACAGGTAAGATTTCTGAAGCACAGCTGGATGAAGTTGCTGAAAAAGCATTAAATGATGGTTCCATCATTTACAACCCAAAAGAAGCCAGTTTGGAAGATTTGAAATCTATCTTAAAAAAGGCTTGGTAATTACTGAAAAATAAGCCAATATAGCGAAAAATTTAAGCCTGATGTTTTTTTAGACATCGGGCTTTTATCTTGCAGGAAATCGCCGTTTTTTGCTTCGAATGGCACATTTCGTGCAGGCCTAAATTCAAAAAATAGCTAGTAAAAGCCGTAATTTTAAAGTAGATTGGCGCGCTTTTATAGAAAATTGTAGGGGGGATCGTTCGTCTCAAACGATCCTTATTAAATATGACTGATCCTTGATCAACGATTAAGAGGATAACGCCGTTGACAAATTTCTCTGGGACTCAATCGGCAGCTAAACTGCAAAAAACGCTAGGGCTCTGGCACATCATTATTATTGGTTTAGCTTACATTCAACCAATGACCTTATTTGATACTTTTGGTTTGGTATCTGAAGAAAGTCATTTGCATGTTCCTACTTCTTACATCATTGCCCTAATTGCAATTTTGTTTACATCGATCAGCTATGGTCACATGATTCGCCGCTACCCTTCTTCGGGTTCGGCCTATACCTATGCCCAAAAATCGATTCACCCGAATATTGGCTTCATGGTGGGCTGGTCTTCCTGGCTGGATTATCTGTTATCACCAATGGTGAACATCATCCTGGCAGTGATCTATCTTGAAGCACTGTTTCCTGATGTGAACCACTGGGTCTGGGTAATCGTGCTGACTGCCTTCATGACCGGGGTAAACCTGCGCGGTGCACGCTTCGTGGCAAACTTTAACAGTTTGATCGTACTGGTACAGTTACTGGTGATCGGTATCTTTACCTGGATGGTCTTTACCAAACTGCAGGCCGGTTTCAATGCTGATGGTCCGATTACAGCTGAACAGCGTTACCAGCTTTGGAGTCTTGAACCGTTCTGGAATGAACTGACTTCGGTAGGCGCCCTGATTACTGGTGCGACCTTACTGTGCTTCTCATTCACCGGTTTTGACTCTTTAAGCTCTCTGGCAGAAGAAACCAAAGATACTGAAAACACCTTGCCTAAAGCGATTTTCTTGACTGCTTTAATCGCTGGTGTGATTTTCATTATCAGCACTTATTTCATGCAGCTGTACTTCCCTTCTACACCGGGTTCTTACTTCAAGAATATTGCTGAAACTCAGCCAGAAATTCTGCTTCTTGTAGGCGGCTCACTGTTCCAGTCTTATGTTCTGACTTTTGCGATCATTACCGTAATGGCGTCTGGTATCTCTGCTCATGCAGGTGTATCTCGTCTGATGTATGTCATGGGTCGTGATGGCGTGATCAACAAGAAAATCTTTGGTCATATCAGTCCGAAAAGCTATACGCCAAACTACAACATTCTGATTGTAGGTGCAGTGGCCTTAACTGCTGGCTTCATGGATCTGGATATCGTGATTTCGATGATCAGCTTCGGTGCCTTGACTGCGTTTACATTCGTGAACCTTTCAGTAATTTCACGTTATGCACTGCGTGATGGCCGTACTAAAACTGCGAAAGATATTTTCAGCTTTGTGGTCATCCCGATGCTTGGTTTTATCAGTATCTTTGCGATGTGGTTGGAAATTGAAGAAACTGCACTGAAATACGGTTTATGGTGGGCGATGTTCGGTATTTTGTACCTCGGTTATAAAACCAAGGGCTTTAAGCACCCTGCTCCACAACATAACGAGTTTGAATAATCGATATTGTTCATACCTAAAAAGGCGCTTTATGCGCCTTTTTTTATTTTCTTGGATAATAGACTGAGCTTATTGTAGGCGACAATCAAAACCCATCTGGGTATTTACCCGGTTATTCTGAAAGCCCAGTTTTTCAATAAACAGATCACGATTGGATAATAGTTTCTGATCTTCCGGACTGAGTCGAGCCTTGTTTTTCACTGCCATTTGATACATTTCATTCACCACGCCCTGAAAAATATCGCAAACTTCCTGACGTTTGGCAGGTTTCATCTGACGTCCACGCCAAGTCCACTCGAAATCATCACGGCTAAGGGTTTTACCCCACTGCTCAATGCGGCTATTCAAGCGCTGTTGCATCGCTGCCAGCCCTTGGCGGATTTCTTCCTGAGTAATGGGCTGAACTGTATCTTGTAATGATACTAATTGCTGTGGCGCTTCTTGAGCCTGTGTCATCATGCTGGCCAGCAACAACGTACTACAGCCTGCTAGAATCCATCCTATTTTCACATCTTGTTCCTTTTTTCTACATTCTCAAGAGCTTATCTGCTAGATTACCTGAAAGAACAAATATGTACCTGCATCTGTTACATAAAATAAAAAAGCTGCCCTTAGGCAGCTTTTTAAATCGGTACGATGAACTTAAAGCGGTTTAAAATCCTGCTGACGCCATGCTTCATAGACAATCACAGCAGTCGCATTAGACAAGTTTAAGCTGCGTGAATTCTCTGCCATTGGCAGACGAATCCAATGCTCTTTCGGGAACATCATACGGACATTTTCTGGCAAGCCACGAGTTTCTGGTCCCATCAACAAGGCTACAGAACGATTTAGATCTGAGGTATGCGGGGTTTCAAAACCTTTGGTGGTCAGCGGATAAACTGCATCTACACCTACGCCCTTAGTAGCCAGATCGGCCAGACAGTCATCAATATTTTCCCAAATCTGCATATTGGCATATTCATGATAATCGAGACCGGCACGTCTTAGTTTTTTATCATCCAGTTCAAAGCCAAGTGGCTTGACCAAATGTAACTGTGCTCCCGTATTTGCGCATAGGCGAATAATATTACCTGTATTGGCAGGAATTTCAGGTTCATATAAAACAACATGGATCACAGCTTTTCTCTACTTTTGGGAGTCCAATGGCCGTTTAGGACCACTTCAATTTTTCACGTAAACGCACCACTTCACCAATAATGGTCAAGGTTGGTGCCTGAATATGGTGCTCATTCACTTTCGATGCAATATCTTGGAGCGTTCCCACCACGACTTTTTGCTCTGGTGTGGTGCCTTTTGAGACTAGGGCTACTGGCATATCTGGACGCTGACCATGCTCAATCAATTGTGCACAGATTTTTTCCAGTCCAACCAGTCCCATATACAGTACTAAGGTCTGGTTTTCATAGACCAGTTCATTCCAAGGCAGCTCTGGTGAACCTTCTTTTAAATGACCTGTCAGGAAGCGCACGCTTTGCGCATAATCACGATGAGTGAGCGGAATACCAGCATAAGCTGAACAGCCTGAAGCTGCAGTAATGCCAGGCACGACCTGAAAGGCCACGCCAGCAGCAAACAGCTCTTCAATCTCTTCACCGCCACGGCCAAAGATAAACGGATCACCGCCTTTTAGACGACAAACGCGCTTGCCTTCGCTGGCATATTTCACCAGTAAGGCATTAATTCCTTCTTGTGGCACTGCATGATTAGACCGCGCCTTACCGACATAGATCTTCTCTGCATCACGGCGACAGAGATCCATGATTGGTGCAGAGACCAAACGGTCATAGATCACCACATCGGCTTGTTGCATCAAACGTAAGGCTTTTAGCGTCAATAACTCTGGATCACCCGGTCCAGCACCGACCAGATAAACCTCACCTTTTGGCTTTTGCCATTCATTTAAAGCTTGTTCAATCAGACGGTCAGCTTCAGCCAGATTGTCATTAAATACCTGTTCTTTCAAAGGACTGGCATATAAATCTTCCCAGAAGATACGGCGTTCATCGGGATTAGTGATCTTGGCTTTAACTGCACTACGCCACTTACCAGAGAACTCAGCCAGTTTACCCATACCATGCGGAATGGTAGCTTCAAGCTGAGTACGGATCTGACGGGACAATACCGGTGAAGTACCGTTACTCGCGACTGAAATAATCAGTGGTGAGCGGTCGATAATCGCTGGTACCATGAAACGGCAATGTGGTGGATCATCAACACTGTTGACCAGCACATTTTCAGCTTCACAGTCTTCAAACACCTGACGGTTGACTCGAGCATCATTGGTCGCTGCAATCACCAGACGGTAGGAACGTAGAGGAATTTCAGAATTGAAAGGTGCCTGAACATATTGACCGGCGGTCGCTTGAACAATCTCAAGCAGACTCGCTTCGATCTCAGGGGCAACCACCGAAATGACTGCCCCTGCTTTCTGTAGCAATACCGCTTTACGGTATGCAATATGTCCACCACCGACAATCAGACAAGGTTGCTGTTGCAACTTTAACGAGATTGGAAAGATATCCACAAAATGCCTCAAAAAGTTTTAAATCTGACTGTCTAAGCAATTTTCATGCACATTTTGGTGCATACACCGACATTTAGTCGATATAAGTTGCACCACCCATATACGGACGCAGTACTTCAGGGATCTCAATTGAACCATCAGCACGTTGATAGTTTTCCATGACCGCCAGTAAAGTACGACCTACAGCCAGGCCTGAACCATTCAACGTATGCACGAATTCAGTTTTTTTCTGGTCAGCACGGTAACGCGCTTTCATACGGCGTGCCTGAAAGTCCCACATATTTGAGCAAGATGAAATTTCACGATACGTATTTTGACTTGGCACCCAGACTTCAAGGTCATAGGTTTTGCATGCACCAAAGCCCATATCACCACCACACAGAATGATTTTACGGTATGGCAGACCTAATGCCTGCAAAATACCTTCTGCATGACCAGTCAACTCTTCCAGTGCCTGCATAGAGTCTTCAGGTTTTACAATCTGCACCATCTCAACTTTGTCAAACTGGTGCTGACGGATCAAACCACGGGTATCACGGCCATAAGAGCCAGCTTCACTACGGAAACATGGGGTATGTGCTGCATATTTTAGTGGCAGACGGTCAGCATCAATGATTTCATCACGCACGAAGTTGGTTACAGGCACTTCAGCCGTAGGGATCAGGTAGAATTCTTTCTCACCTTGCAGCTTGAACAGGTCTTCTTCAAATTTTGGTAATTGACCAGTACCACGTAGAGAATCTGCATTCACCAAATAAGGAACATAGGCTTCGGTATAGCCATTTTTAGTGGTATGCGTATCCAGCATAAACTGGGTAATCGCACGTTGCAGACGCGCTAAAGGACCTTTCAGAACGCTGAAACGTGAACCGGTCAGTTTGGTCGCAGTTTCAAATTCCAGACCGCCCATCATTTCGCCCAAGTCAGTATGGTCTTTGATTTCAAAATCAAATTCGCGTGGTGTACCCCATTTCAGGACTTCCACATTGTCATTTTCATCTTTACCTTCAGGTACAGATTCATCTGGAAGGTTTGGAATAGACAGTGATTTTTCTTCCAGTTCAGCTTGCAGTTCAGCCAGAGCAGCTTCAGCAGCCTTAATTTCATCACCAATCGCAGACATGCGTGCCATAATTTCAGAGGCATCGCCACCTGCTTTTTTGATCTGACCCACTTGCTTGGCACCGGCATTACGCTCAGCTTGCAAGGATTCAGTTTTGGATTGAATCTCTTTACGTCGAGCTTCTAATGATGCCCACTCCTCAACATTCAGTTGAACACCACGTTTTGCCAAGGCTAAATTTACAGCCTCAATATTATTTCTAAGTAATTTCGGGTCGATCATAGCCAATCTTTGGATAAGAAAAAAACTGGCTATAGTGTAAGCTCTTAACGTCAAAAAATACAGTGACTGACCTACCGGCTGGAGTTTATTAGCGCAATATTTAAAGGCTTGTTTGAGGCAGAAGCGATAAATATTCAGGCCGGATGATCTCGCTTAATGCTGTATAAGGTACTTTTAATTCTGCCATGTCACTGATTGGCTTACTCAACTCACCTGCCGGATAAACCAGTACCAAGCCCTGACCGTCAAAATAATAATTGTCGCTCAATGCTAATTTCTGCTGGGTGATTTGATAGCGATCTAGCCAGTCTTTATTTGCTTGATATAGAGCCTGTTTCAGTTTTTCATCTGTATTACCGCGCACAACCTGATGAAGAGCTAGACGTTTCTTCTGTTTTATATCTAGATTGACATATTCACTATGAGATTGTGACTGGGCACGTTCAGGCTGATGAGTAGTTTTGAAGATAAAAGTAGCTAGATGAGCATGCTGATTCAGGTAACTCACCTGAATGGAACGCTGATCAATAAATTTCGGCTCATCCTTTGCTTTAATTTTATTACTGGTCACTTTGCTAAAAGCGACCGGCTCAGTACGCTGGATCCGCTCCATAAAATACTGATCAATCCAGCTGATATTGGTATCTACAGTCTGCAAATCAAAACGCACACAACCTTCGATTTCACACACGACCTGATTAGCATCTTTAACCGGAATTGTTTTGGACTGAATTTGCCCCGTGTCTTCTGATTGCGCGGATGTAGTGACTGAAGAGGTTTGAGGCTGACAGGCAAATAGCCCAAGATTCAGACATAAGATACAATCGATCCAGCCTATTTTACATGAAGTCATTTTCATCCTGAGCTCCTAAAATTTTGCAATTTCATTGACTCAACTTTTGTTTATTCTAAAACGCCCGAACTTCCAGATATACGCTAACCTTGTAATGACTCCAAATCCATCCCGATCAGGAACAAAAAAAAGCAACCCGAAGGTTGCTTTTTTATTTAGGGTGTATTGATGCTTACTGATCAATAATGTCTGTGCCCTTTGGCGGAGTAAAGTTAAACGTAGATGCCGGAATCGTGGTATTCAGTTTTACATTACTAAATTTAATATTCGTAGTCTGGCCTAAGGAATCTTGCAAAATCATCAAGCTAGGCGCTTTGTTCGCACCAAAACTAATAGTCAGGCTTTCAAACACCCCATCGGTATTTTTCGGATAAAGCGTGTAATAGGTTTTAGCTTTATTCGGCTGAGTTACGCGATAAGATTGCATAATCTGGCTGGTATTGCCGGACAATAATAATGCCGGTGTATTTGCCACTTGATCGTCTAGACTCTGACGCACTGCTTGCTGCAAGTCTGGATCATAGATCCATACGGTTTTACCTGTAGTGGCAATGGTCTGTTTAGATGGACTAGAAGTTTCCCAGTAGAATTTACCTGGACGCGCCACCTTCATCACACCTTTAAAGGTCTGGTTCATGTGCTGGGCGGTTAAGCCTTTTTTCTGGGTCGCTTTCGGATTCGTGACTTTAGTGGTTTGTTCAAAATTTGCAGTTAAGCTACGGATATTGCTGAGCTGTTTCACCAGATTCGCAGTAGCTTGCTGCTCCGTCGCTGCAGTTGCGGCAAATACAGTCGTGCTCATGACAGGTGCCAGTGTCGCCGTACCGATTGTTATGGCACATACAGTTTTACGAAGCATACTCATAATCTCACCTTTTTGTATTTGCATATTGCTATTTATCTAATGGCTCATATTAAACCAATTTCTCGAACTAAGATGATAGAAAATAAGAAGTTTTGTATTGTTATTAATGCAGAATTCCTGTTTTTATTCATCATGATGAAGATTCAATAGTGATATTTACATTCGCTGTCACAGCTTTATAAGCCGATAAATCTTCATGCATAAAAAAACCCACAGAAACTGTGGGTCTTTTTTCTATTTCAGCAAATTATGCTTCAACAGATACGTAGCGACGGCCAAATTGACCTTTCACTTCGAATTTTACTACGCCATCAGCAGTAGCAAATAATGTATGGTCACGGCCCATACCTACGTTTTGACCAGCGTGGAATTCAGTACCACGTTGACGAACGATGATGTTACCTGCAGTTACAGTTTGGCCACCGTAAACTTTAACACCTAACATCTTAGGATTCGAATCACGACCGTTCTTAGTCGAACCACCGGCTTTTTTAGTTGCCATGTCTATTTACTCCTAGTAATTAGCCTGAGATACCAGTAATTTTCAACTCAGTGAACCATTGACGGTGACCTTGTTGTTTACGGTAGTGCTTACGACGACGCATTTTGATGATGCGGATTTTGTCGTGACGACCATGGCTAACTACTTCTGCAGTTACTTTAGCGCCAGCTACAACTGGAGCACCGATTTGAATGCTATCACCGTTTACAAGCATAAGTACGTCATCAAACGTAATTGTTGAACCAGTTTCAGCTTTCAATAATTCAACTTTAAGGGTTTCACCCTCAACTACACGGTGCTGTTTACCACCGCTTTGGATTACTGCGTACATAATGTACTCCAAACATGCCCGTGTCGACGTGCCGATAAAGGAATATATCGATCTTAAAACGCGCGCCACTGGGGGTTATACAAGGGCAAAGATTTTAAGGGATATTATAAGAAACAACAAGCCATTTTAAGGAAATAATCATGAACTCCATTACAAAGCCTATAAATCATTAAATTATTCATTCAAAATCAAAGATTAATACCGGATATACTGACCAAAAAACGCTGCTCAATTCCGAGTTTTCCAGCTGCCTGAGAATGTTTAGAAAAAAACTTTAGCGGAAAGATATTGTTCATTTTTTAAATGTCAAAATTTAGGCTAAACTCAAAGAAGTGCTATAAAAAGCTGATTTTTAGTGGAGTTTGTGCTTTTCTTAGCTTTCACTCATGTTATAAATTGTTAAACTACCCGCTGCGATTTACCAAACTAGAGGTTTTCTTTCACATGGCCATCGACTTTAAGCAAGATATTCTCGCTCCTGTTGCTAACGACTTTGCTGCGATGGACACATTCATTAACGAAGGAATTACCTCAAAAGTAGCGCTGGTGATGGCGGTCAGCAAGCATGTGGTTGAAGCTGGCGGCAAGCGTATGCGCCCCATCATGTGCCTGTTGGCAGCAAAAGCCTGTGGTGCCGTAGAACTGGAACAACATCGCAAACTGGCCGCCATTATCGAAATGTTGCATACGGCAACTCTAGTTCATGATGATGTTGTGGATGAGTCAGGCTTACGCCGTGGCCGTCCAACCGCTAATGCCACCTGGAACAATCAGACAGCTGTGCTAGTGGGTGATTTCCTAATTTCGCGTGCCTTTGATTTGTTGGTCGACCTTAACAATATGACCCTGCTCAAAGACTTCTCTACGGGTACCTGCGAAATTGCCGAAGGCGAAGTTCTGCAACTGCAATCGCAACATCAGCCAGAAACCTCAGAAGAAACCTATTTGAGCATTATTCATGGCAAGACTTCTCGCCTGTTTGAACTGGCGACCGAAGGTGCCGCTATTCTTTCCGACAAGACTGAGTTCCGTGAACCGTTACGTAAATTCGCCGGTCACTTCGGTAATGCTTTCCAGATTATTGATGACATTCTGGACTATACATCTGATGCTGAAACCCTAGGTAAAAACATCGGTGATGACCTGATGGAAGGCAAACCGACCCTGCCATTGATTGCTGCCATGAAGAATACTACAGGTGAATCACATGAAATTATCCGTCGCAGTATTGCAACGGGCGGAACAGATCATTTGGCAGAAGTCATCAAGATCGTAAATGATTCTGGCGCCTTGGATTATTGCCGCCAGCGTGCAACTGAAGAAACAGAAATTGCAATTCAAGCCTTGAATGCACTACCCGATTCAGAGTATCGTCAGGCCCTCGTTAATCTAGCCAAACTGGCTCTTCACCGGATTCAATAGCCGCTTACCTCGCCTATGCATATTAATTTTCTTGATATTTTTCAAAGCATGCAGCACCAGCTTGAACAACCACAAGCGGTGCTGGATGAGAATCTGCTCATCCAACTTGTAGAACGTATACGCCCAGAAGACAGCAGAAATACAGAAGAAATCGAAACAAAATTTAATGCATTTATCCGGGCTTTACTGCTCACTCCCAATGCAGTCTTAACCTTACAAAGTTTCACTTTAAGAGTTATCAATCGTTATAAACAAGCCAGCCTGTTTTCCGATACCGGGATTCTTTCTTTGGATGGTTTCTGGAACCAGCTGAATCAGCGAATCGGAGCGCATATCCTGCCGGTGATTCCAGATCATCTGCAGCTTCAGGAATTGTTCCGCAAAATTTTCTATTTACGCACCGATAAATACTGGCTGGATTATTTTGATGAAGCGGATTGGCAGCGACTTTTTGCTGTTGTGAATCAGGGTCATTCTAATCAGGTAGAAAAAACCCGAATCAAAGATCAGATCATTAAAGCACTAACCATTCTGTCCTACCGCGTGAGTGGGATCGGTTTGCATCCTGAATTTATCAATGCCCAGCCTGAGCTCATGGAATATGAATCACCTTTTCTGGTGCAAAACCGTGAGATTATTGAATTTATCCAGGAATATAAAAAACGCTATAACACTGTAGAACTGGTGGATGCGATTACACCGCCAGATGCCTCGCAAGCCCTGGTGATGCTGGAGCAGTGTCATGATGTTGTTGCCAAAATTCGCCGCTCTACCAAACGGATTGGGGTCAGTGTCAGCCTGACCTATATGCTGGCCTTGCTGGAACAGTGTCTGGAACGGATTGAAATCCTGCTGAATATGGTGCTGGATGACGATGACCTGCGTTACCAGTCCATTGGTCTGTTTATCGCAGATATTACCGAAGCGATTTATAGCGAACGCAGTGTACGTGCCTTACTGACTACCAATAGTGAACTCCTGGCTTTGCAGGTAACTGAAAATGCCAGTAAGACTGGTGAACATTACGTAAGTACCGACAAGCAAGGCTTTCTGGCCATGTACAAATCGGCAGCCGGTGCCGGTGTCATCATTGCTTTTATGGCTTCGCTGAAAGTTTTAATGGCGCGTGTCACCATGGCACCTTTAATGCAAGCCTTTAGCTATAGCATGAACTATTCGCTCGGTTTTATGCTCATTCATGTGCTGCACTTTACCGTTGCAACCAAACAGCCGGCGATGACCGCAGCTGCACTGGCTTCTACCGTACAACAGCGTAAGGGTTCGAAAACCGCCCAGATTGCTGAACTGGCTGCACTGATTGTGAATATCATTCGGACCCAGTTTGTCGCGATTCTTGGGAACATTTCAATCGCAATCCCGGTTGCAGCACTGATTGCCCTGATGTGGGAGTTTGCCCTACATGAGCCATTAATGACGCATGCCAAAGCAGCTAAAACCTTATATGACCTGAATCCATTTACTTCTTTGGCAATTCCTCATGCAGCAGTGGCTGGAGTATGTTTGTTCCTGTCAGGCCTATTAGCCGGTTATTTCGATAATATGGCAGTGTATCGGAAGGTTGGTCCTCGTCTGAGAGCTCATGTGCGCCTGTCGCAACTGATGGGACAAGAACGTTTACATCGATTTGCCGATTATATTGAACGTAATCTGGGTGCACTGGCGGGTAATTTTATTTTTGGGGTTATGCTGGGCAGTATGGGTACCATCGGTTTCATTCTCGGTCTGCCTTTAGATATTCGTCATATTGCCTTTGCCTCTGCCAACTTTATCCAAGGACTGATCAATATCAATGGTCCAGATATTGGACTCATCATTATCTCTTTCTTGGGTGTTCTGCTGATTGGCCTGACTAACCTTTTTGTAAGTTTTAGCCTGACCATTATTGTGGCATTACGCGCACGACGGGTGCGTTTCGAACAATGGAAACCGCTCGCTAAACTGGTCATGACCCACTTTCTTACTCGCCCAAGTGAGTTTTTCTGGCCGCCGAAGCAAACCATTGAAATTGACGAAAATCATACATCCACAAAACTGTAAAATTGCGAGAATATTTGGGCATTTAGGTACAAAATCCCATAAATAAAAAATGGAATTTGCATAAAATACGCACTCTTGAAAAAAAGTGTACTGGCAAGTACACTTTAGCGCAGACAGTTAACCGGTTGAATAACGGTTAAAAGGACAAGGATTTTTGGCATGCATTACTTGTTACTTATTGTCGGAATTTTATTTTTAATTTTCAGTGTGTTATTTCTTGATATTGCAACTTTAAGCCAGTTAGATGTGCTTGCAATAGAATGGATTAGCGGCTATCGCACAGAATTTTTAAATCAAATTAATCAGTCCTTATCAGTGATAGGTGGCATGCCATTTGTATTATTTTTATCCACACTATGGTGTATTTTTCTACTGTGGTATAAAAAGTATGCAAGCGTAATTTTTATATGTATCGGAATTATCGGAGGAATTCTCCTAGGCTGGCTTTTAAAATTCAGTATTGCCCGACCTCGACCAGCAGAGTCTTTTCATCTGGTTGAAAGCTATGGAAGCTCCTTCCCGAGTGCCCATAGCGTCTATGCAGCCTGTCTCGGCTGTCTGGCAATATTCATATATCGGCAACATCCCCGACATACCATCATCTGGATGGGTGCAGGTGCATGGATGCTGATTATGGGTATTTCAAGAGTTTATCTAGGTGTACATTTTCCTTCAGATGTCATATCCGGCTGGAGTATAAGTTTTATTTGGATTTCGTTGTGGTATATGGTCTGGATCAGATATTGCACGGCTCACAAATAAAAAAATTTAGATAAGAATCCAATTGAGGTGGAACAATGATGTCTGCAAAGCTTTGGGCACCCGCCCTGACTGCTTGCGCATTAGCAACAAGTCTTGCACTTGTTGGTTGTAGCAAAGATCCTAAAGAGGGCCAGCAAGCTGGTGCTCAGCAGCAAATGCCACCGACTGAAGTCGGTATTCTTGTTGCACAGCCACAAAGTGTCGAGCAGTCTGTAGAGCTCTCAGGTCGTACAACAGCATTTGAGATTTCTGAAGTACGTCCACAGGCTAGTGGTGTGGTGCTTAAACGCTTATTCACTGAAGGTAGCTATGTCCGTGAAGGTCAGGCACTGTATGAAATCGATTCAAGCACTAACCGTACTACTGTCGATAATGCTCGTGCTGCGATTGCCCGTGCTGAAGCGAATCTAGGTGTATTGCGTGTTAAAGAAGGCCGTTACCGTCAACTGGTCGGTACCAATGCCATTTCTAAACAGGAATACGATGACATTGCAGCACAGGTCAAACTGGCTGAAGCTGATTTGAATGCAAACCGTGCAACTTTACGTAATGCTGAAATCAACCTGGGCTATTCAACCGTACGTGCCCCGATTTCTGGTCAAACTAACCGTTCTTCGATTACGGCGGGTGCGTTAGTGACTGCAAATCAGACAGAACCACTGGTTACGATTCAGCGTCTAGATCCAATCTATGTAGATATCAACCAATCCAGTGCTGAACTGCTGCGCCTGCGTCAACAGCTAAGCAAAGGCAACCTCAACAGCTCAAACAACACCAAAGTGAAGTTAAAGCTTGAAGATGGCAGCATCTACCCTGTCGAAGGCCGTCTTGCATTCTCGGATGCCAGCGTGAACCCTGAAACAGGTACTGTGACTTTACGTGCAGTATTCCCGAACAAGAACCATTTACTTCTGCCAGGTATGTTTGCCACAGCGCAAATCGTACAGGGTGAAATTCCAAATGCCTTCATGATTCCACAAGCGGCGTTAACCCGTACGCCTACTGGTCAAGCCATGGCGATGCTGGTGGGTGCTGATAATAAAGTGACTCCACGTCCAGTAACGACAGTCGGGACTCAAGGCAGCAACTGGATCGTAACCGAAGGTCTTAATCCGGGTGATAAAGTGATTGTTGACGGTATTGCTAAGGTAAAACCTGAACAGCAAGTGGTGCCTAAACCTTATCAACCTCAAGCGGCTGCCCCACAAGGTGCTGCTCAACCAGCTGCACAGCAACCTGCAGCAGATGCAAAAAAGGCAGATGATGCAAAGAAACAACCTGAACAAAAACCTGCTGCAAATGCATAAGGAGTAATGGTTCATGGCTCAATTCTTTATCCATCGCCCGATTTTTGCATGGGTGATTGCATTGGTAATTATGCTGGCGGGTATTTTGACCATCAGCAAAATGCCAATTGCTCAATATCCGACGATCGCGCCACCGACAGTCACCATTTCTGCGACTTATCCGGGTGCATCTGCAGCGACTGTAGAAAATACAGTAACGCAGATCATCGAGCAGCAGATGAACGGTCTGGATGGCTTGCGTTATATTTCTTCGAACAGTGCCGGTAACGGTCAGGCATCCATCGCCTTAAACTTTGAACAGGGTGTCGATCCTGATATCGCACAGGTACAGGTACAAAACAAGTTACAGTCAGCGACTGCACTTTTGCCTGATGATGTACAACGTCAGGGTGTACGTGTTACCAAATCTGGTGCCAGCTTCCTTCAGGTATTAGCTTTCTATTCGCCTGATGGCAGCCTGACTGCAGATGACATTAAAGACTATGTGAACTCAAATATTTCTGAACCTTTAAGCCGTGTGGCCGGGGTTGGTGAAGTTCAGGTCTTTGGTGGTTCTTATGCAATGCGTATCTGGCTGGATCCAGCCAAAATGGCTAGTCTGCAAGTGACTCCAAGTGATGTGGCTCAGGCAATCCGTACCCAGAACGCTCAGGTGGCTGTCGGTCAATTAGGTGGTGCGCCACAGATTGAAGGTCAGGTGCTGAATGCGACGGTGAATGCGCAAAGTCTGCTGCAAACACCTGAACAGTTCGAAAACATCTTCTTGAAAAATACCACTTCAGGTGCTCAAGTCCGTCTGGGCGATGTCGCACGTGTAGAACTGGGTGCAGACAACTACCAGTTTGATTCTAAATTTAACGGTAAACCAGCTGGCGGTGTTGCGATTAAACTTGCAACTGGTGCCAATGCGCTGGATACCGCTGAAGCAGTTGAAGAGCGTTTAAAACAGTTACGTCCGAACTATCCTCAAGGGATGGTAGATACACTGGCATTTGATACCACACCATTCATTCAGTTATCGATTGAATCGGTGGTTCATACTCTCATTGAAGCGGTCATTCTGGTCTTCATCGTAATGTTCCTGTTCTTGCAGAACTGGCGTGCAACGATTATTCCAACCATGGCCGTTCCAGTGGTTGTATTAGGTACTTTTGCAATCATTAATATCTTCGGCTTCTCGATCAATACCTTGACCATGTTTGCGATGGTTCTTGCAATTGGTCTGTTAGTCGATGATGCGATCGTTGTGGTTGAAAACGTTGAACGTGTCATGGCTGAAGAGCATCTTGATCCTGTGAGCGCGACTGCAAAGTCGATGAAACAGATCTCTGGTGCGCTGATCGGTATTACCTCTGTACTGTCTGCAGTATTCGTACCAATGGCATTCTTTGGTGGTTCTACAGGGGTTATCTATCGCCAGTTCTCAATCACGCTGGTCACAGCAATGGTTCTGTCTCTGGTGGTGGCCTTAACCTTTACCCCTGCCCTGTGTGCGACCATTCTGAAACAGCATGATCCGAACAAGCCGCAAAGCAACAACCCGGCTGCGCGTTTCTTCCGCTGGTTTAACCATAGCTTTGACCGTGTTTCTGTGAAATATCAGGGCGGTGTCAATCGTATGACCCACCACAAGATTTTCTCCGGTATCATCTATGCGGTGGTGATCGGGATTATTGTGCTGATCTTCCAGAAACTTCCTTCTTCATTCTTACCTGATGAAGACCAAGGTGTCGTGATGACGCTGGTACAGTTGCCACCAAATGCAACCCTAGAACGTACCGATAAGGTCATCAATACCATGACCGGTTACTTCCTGGAAAATGAAAAAGATCATGTCCAATCTGTCTTCAGTGTGGCTGGTTTCTCATTCACAGGTGTAGGTCAAAACGCTGGTCTGGCATTTATTAAACTAAAAGACTGGTCTGAACGTACCACACCAGAATCACAGGTCGGTGCAATTATCCAACGTGGTATGGCACTGAACATGATTGTGAAAGATGCGTCTTACATCATGCCGTTACAATTGCCAGCGATGCCTGAACTGGGTGTGTCTGCCGGCTTTAACATGCAGTTAAAAGCAGCAAGTGGTCAAAGCCATGAGCAACTTTTAGCAGCGCGTAATACTGTTCTGGGTCTGGCTGCACAAGACAAACGTCTTGCAGGTGTCCGTCCAAATGGTCAGGAAGATAACCCGCAGTACCGTGTGATTGTCGATCATGCACAAGCCGGTGCTTTAGGTGTCAGCATTTCTGAAATTAACAGCACCATGAGCATGGCGTGGGGTGGTTCGTACATTAACGACTTCCTTGACCGTGGTCGTGTGAAAAAAGTGTACGTTCAGGGTGAAGCCAGCTCTCGTATGATGCCGGAAGACCTGAACCAGTGGTATGTTCGTAACAACCGTGGCGAAATGGTTCCGTTCTCGGCATTCGCAACCGGCGAATGGACCTATGGTTCGCCTCGTCTGGAACGCTATAACGGCGTATCTGCGATGAACATTCAGGGTACACCAGCACCGGGTGTGAGCTCAGGTGATGCAATGCGCGCAATGGAAGAAATCATTGCCAAGCTTCCTGAAATGGGCATGCAAGGTTTCGACTATGAATGGACTGGTCTGTCTCTGGAAGAACGTGAGTCTGGCGCACAAGCACCATTCTTGTACGCGCTTTCACTGTTGATCGTGTTCCTATGTCTGGCTGCATTGTATGAAAGCTGGTCAATTCCATTCTCGGTTCTTCTGGTTGTACCACTAGGTATCGTGGGTGCATTACTATTGACCTTTGGCGGTATGATTCTGTTTAAAGACCCGAACCTGTCGAATAACATCTACTTCCAGGTAGCGATTATCGCCGTAATTGGTCTTTCTGCGAAAAACGCAATCTTGATTGTGGAGTTCGCCAAAGAGCTGCAGGAACAGGGCGAAGAGTTGTTTGATGCGACCCTGCATGCGGCAAAAATGCGTTTACGTCCAATTATCATGACCACCCTTGCCTTCGGTTTTGGTGTACTTCCACTAGCACTTGCTTCAGGTGCCGGTGCGGGTAGCCAGCACTCTGTCGGTTACGGTGTCCTCGGTGGTGTAATCAGTTCGACGCTTTTAGGTATCTTCTTTATTCCTGTATTCTACGTGTGGATTCGAAGTATCTTTAAATACAAACCAAAACAACAAAATCAGGAGTACTAGTCGTAATGCAAAATATATGGTCTATTACAGGTCGTAGCATTGCGGTATCTGCCCTCGCGCTTGCTTTGACTGCATGTCAAAGCATGCGTGGCCCAGAGCCCGTTGCAGAGGCAAATATCCCAAGCAGTTATACCAATGCTTCAGGTACTTCTGTAGCAGAACAGGGTTATAAAGAATTCTTTGCTGACCAGCGCCTGTTACAGGTACTGGACTTGGCATTGACCAATAACCGTGATTTGCGTACTGCCGCATTAAACATTCAGCGTGCCCAACAGGCTTATCAGATTTCTGAAAATGACCGCCTGCCAACCATTGGTGCGAGCGGCAGCGTGTTACGTCAGGATACTGGCAGTAACAACCCGCAAAGCCGTGGCGCTGTAACGACTTATAATGTCGGTCTAGGCGTAACTGCATTTGAGCTGGATTTCTGGGGTCGTGTGCGTAGCTTGCGTGACAATGCACTGGATACTTATCTGGCGACTCAAAGTGCGCGTGATGCGACTCAGATTTCTCTGATCGGTCAGGTGGCCCAAGCATGGCTGAGTTACTCATTTGCCAATGCCAATCTGGCGCTGGCTGAGCAAACGCTGAAAGCCCAGCTTGAATCTTACAACCTGAACAAGAAACGTTTTGATGTGGGGATCGATAGCGAACTTCCAGTACGTCAGGCACAGATTTCTGTTGAAACTGCACGTAATGATGTTGCCAACTATCGCACCCAGGTGGCTCAGGCACAAAACTTGTTAAATCTGCTTGTAGGTCAACCCGTACCGGCCAACCTGTTACCGGCACAACGTGTTACCCGCATTACCTCTAATGCGGCCCTAGGTGCAGGCTTACCAAGTGACCTGCTGATTAACCGTCCGGATGTACGTGCAGCTGAATACCGTCTGTCTGCGGCAGGTGCCAATATTGGGGCTGCCCGTGCACGTCTGTACCCAACCATCAGTCTGACGGGTTCTGCAGGTTTTGCATCTGCGGATCTGGGTGATCTGTTCAAATCTGGCAGTTTTGCGTGGTCTATAGGCCCAAGTCTGGATATTCCAATTTTCGATTGGGGTACACGTCAGGCCAATATTCGTATTTCTGAAACAGATCAGCAAATTGCGCTGTCAGATTATGAAAAATCCATTCAGACTGCATTCCGTGAAGTGAATGATGCCCTGGCGGTACGTCAGAATATTGGTGACCGTATTGCTGCTCAACGCCGTCTGGTTGATGCGACTAACACGACTTACCGCCTGTCTCTAGCACGTTTCCGTGCCGGTATTGACAGCTATCTGACTGTACTGGATGCACAACGTGCTTCATATGCAGCGGAACAAGGTTTGTTATTACTTGAACAGGCGAATCTGAACAGCCAGGTTGAGCTGTACAAGAGTCTTGGTGGTGGTTTGAAAGTTAACACTTCAGACACCGTACCGTATCGCCCGTCTGTGACCGAACAGCGTCGTGCCGAACAGGCAAAATAAGCTTAATCTCTTTTTCAGAAAAGCTCACTTCGGTGGGCTTTTTTTATACGTTGGTCCAATAGCCGATATATTTTATTGAATCAAGAAATCTGTATACTCAATTGGATGAGACTTAACACTTTATAAAATGTAAATCGATGAAAAAAATATTGTTATCTGCCTTGGTAAGTTCAATTTTCTTAACCGCATGCCAACAAAAAAATACAGTAGATTCAAAACCTGAACCAACAGCGGAAACCGTCGCTGAAAAAGAAAGCTTACCGTTGATTAAGGCTAAAACTGAACGTGTACAGCTCAGTAAAAATGAAGTATGCCATCCAGCCAGTGAGGATGAGTTTGCCAGTTGCACTAAATATCATCTGCAAACAGTGAAAACGAATGTAAATTGGTTAAACCAATATTTTTTGGAGCGTTTACAAAAAGACCATGCTGAAGCTTTCGACAAATCACCTGCTGTAGAGGTCACTCTTGATCCTGAAATGCCATCAACCAACTACAGTACCACTGCTGTACGTTATATCGGTCAGCATTACAATATCGCAAACTTTACATACTTTTCCGAATATTACCCAGCAGGCGCTGCACATGGTATGCATCATAGTGACTACGTTATTTTTGATCTCAATACCAAGCAGCGTTTAAGCCTGAATGATATTTTGGCACCTGCAAGCAAAGAAAAACTCAAAACTGAACTTTACGAACATAATCGTGAGTGGCTTGAACAACATCATATTGAGCAAAATGCATTTGAAGTAAGTGATAATTTCTATTTCAATGCCAATGGAATTGTATTTGTCTATCCATTGTATGAATTGGCTTCTTATGCAGAAGGTATTACTGAACTTGAACTTCCCTATTGGTCAGCTCAAGGGGTGATCCAAACAAAGTATTTACCCCAGCTGCCTGAGTCATCTGAAGAAATTTATAATGACTAAACTATCTATTTTAAGTGTAATAATAATCAAAGTATTTTTTCTAATTTAGGGATATGAATGTTACTAAGCAATCTGGAATCTGTACCGGGACATACCATTCGCCAGCAAATCGATGTGGTCTATGGCAGTACTGTGCGCAGTAAGCATGTTGGACGTGATTTGCTGGCCGGCCTGAAAAATATTGTCGGCGGCGAGTTGACCGCTTATACCGAATTACTGGAAGAATCCCGTCAGGAAGCCATGAACCGGATGATTGAAAAAGCTCGCAGTATGGGTGCCAATGCGATTGTGGGTATTCGTTTTTCTACCTCAAATATTGCCCAAGGTGCTTCTGAACTGTTTGTTTATGGCACAGCAGTCATCGCTGATCCAGTCATGCCTAAACTGCCTGATCCATTTCCACAGGCGAACTAATGCATGGACGGATTGATTATACAGATTGTCATTTTTGCCATTCTGTTCAGCGTGGGTTTCGGTTTTGGTCGCTATAACGAGCGCAAGCATCTGCAATATCTGGATGAGCAGGAACAGCGTTTAGCTTATATCCGGGTCAATAATAGCCGTTTTAACGAATCTACATTCCCCGGTCATATGATCAGCAGCAATGTGGTCATTTCACATGATTACTTTAAATATGCGATTGCTAATGTGCAAAACATGTTAGGTGGTCGTTTGACCAGTTATGAGAGTGTCGTTGAACGGGCACGACGTGAAGCTATAGTACGGTTAAAACTGGAAGCAGAAAAAATGGGCGCTGACCAGATTATGGGAATCCGCCTCAGTACGACTGAACTTGGCATGCAAGGCGGTATGGTTGAAGTCTTTGCTTATGGCACTGCAATTCAGACCAAGTAATTATGCTTCTGCAAGCTTCTCTACAAATAGAATTCCATTCAGGTGGTCAATTTCGTGCTGTACAATTCGTGCCGGAAAGCCTTTGAACACTTGAACCATTTCATTTCCCTCTAACGTAAAATAACGTACCTGAATCTCTTCTGCTCGAACTACCCTCCCTCTTTGCTCGGGCACACTTAAACAGCCTTCCTCACCCAATACTTGTGTAGCTGAAGTACTGATAATCTCCGGATTGATCATGGTCACAGCTTCCATATACGGCGCGTCTGGATAACGTAAATTGGGCCGTGATGCGACAATAATAATGCGTTTAGAGACATAAACCTGCGGTGCTGCAATGCCCACGCCCTGACGTTGTTGCATGGTCTCCATCAAGGCGCTGTTAAATTGCCGCAACCAGTCACTGTCAAATTCAGCCTGTGTGACCGGACTGGCAATTAGGGTTAAAATGGCCTCACCTTGCTGTGCCACCGCCAAGGTATTTGTCATCGCGCTATCCTGTATTTTTTTCATTTAACTCTATCTTAGAGGGAAAATTACAGAATGAACATCATACTAAAATGAATAAATACGTCTAAAAAAGATAAGCTGTGTTTTAAGTAGTATGTCGAAATCCAGCTTATGGTTGCCTTAAAAACTTCACTTAACAGGAAAATAATTAATCAAAATATTCCAAATAATTTCGTTCGTTCAAATTTTAATAACTTTTAGTTTAGATTAAACAAAGAAAGATTGATTATTCAAGAAAATAACCCTTCTTTAAAATCAGCATTCAAGTCATGGATATTAAATAATGGAACGACCACATGAATGCACAACCCTATCTGAGCCGTGCTGATAAACGCACCCTCGGACTATCGTCCCTAGGTGGCGCACTGGAATTCTATGATTTTGTCATTTATGTGTTCTACGCCAAACTAATTTCCGAACTGTTCTTTCCAAGTACCCTGAGTCCATTTTGGGCCATGCTGAATACCTATGGCATCTTTGCTGCAGGCTATTTCTTCCGCCCACTCGGTGGTGTGGTGATGGCACATTTTGGGGATCTGATCGGTCGTAAACGTCTATTCAGTCTATCCATCTTGCTGATGGCGCTACCGACCCTCATGATCGGGATCATGCCAACCTTTGAAAGTATTGGTTATGCTGCACCATTACTGCTACTATTGATGCGTGTTATTCAAGGTATTGCGATTGGCGGTGAAATTCCGGCTGCCTGGACCTTTGTGTCAGAGCATGTGCCAGAACGCCGAATTGGGATTGCCAATGGTTTGCTGACTGCCGGCCTATCGCTCGGGATTCTACTTGGTGCCCTAATGTCGTTATTTATTTCACTTCAGTTCACTGAAGCGGAAATCAAAGACTGGGCTTGGCGCGTTCCATTCATTCTGGGTGGGATTTTCGGTTTTATTGCCCTTTACCTGCGCAGTTATTTGAAAGAAACTCCAGTTTTTAAAGCCATGCAAGCTCGAAAAGAGCTTTCTAAAGAATTACCGGTCAAGCAAGTGCTGTTAAGCCACAAAACTGCTGTAGGCATCGGGATGTTATTTACCTGGTTCCTGACCGGCTGTGTGGTGGTCTTGATTCTGGCGATGCCGAATCTGCTGGGGGCTAGTTTTGGCTTCGAACGTGCTGATGCATTCAAAATGCAAAGTGCTGCGATCCTGATGCAAATGCTCGGTTGCATTATTGCGGGTGTACTGGCTGACCGTTTCGGTGCAGGCAAGGTCATTTTACTTGGCTCTATTTTTGTCGCGGCAATGGCCGGGATTTTTTATCACAGTCTGGGTCATGTTGAAGCGTCAACGGTGTTCATGCTTTACATGTTGCTCGGTCTAAGCTCAGGAACCGTGGGCATGGTGTCCTATAGCATGGTGAAAATGTTCCCGGCACAAATCCGTTTCAGCGGAATTTCATTTTCCTATAATCTGGCCTATGCGATTGCAGGTGGAATCACCTTGCCACTGGTGCAATGGTTGAGCCTGTATAGTAATATTGGTGCCCTGTACTATATCTGGACTGTGTGTCTAGTGACCCTATTCACTGCCCTGCTTTACCGCAGCAAATTTGAAAAAACAGCCTAAAATAAAAAAGAGCCTGACTCAAAGGCTCTTTTTCTAATCGTAAAAATACGAGCTTAAGCTGTCAGATTCTTGCGTAGCTCATCTTCCACGATGCTGATCTCGATTTCACTGAACTTACGGATTTCACCTTCGGCATGTTTTTCTAGCATGCCACCGACCAAAGGCACTTTCACATTCACCGTCCAGTTTAACTGGAACTGGATCTGCTGTTCATCACCTGTAACGGCACGCTGACATTTGGCTTCAATTGGCAGATTGGCACCTAGTTCCACAACAGAAGTCATTTCTTCTAAATTGCTGACATCGGTACGTTGCAAGCGAAATGCATCTTTTAGCAGTTTTTTGGCAATATCTGGGATTTTGACATCCAGATTGTAGGCACGTTTCAGGGTATACAGGTGTCCCTGCTTTTCTGAAACCAGAATTTCCATATTTTGAGCAGGGATCCGATGACAAACCGCTTCATGCAAACTGATGTCATTTGCCAGACGTTTAAATTCATCAATCGAAACACCGCGAATAATTGCATTTACGGTAAACTGGTGGGCCATATCTATTTTCCTTATTTTTATTAGGGGTTATGGACTCAAATTAAGTCAAATGAATCATCTGACAGAGAAGATAAGCTATTTAAGTCAATTTTACATCGGCTGTCATTATTTTTTTATTGAGAAAAATTGGCATTGAGGTCAATGTTTCCAGGCAATTTTTGCAGATATACAGGGTCCACAGCTGAGTAAAAGCTGAACTTCACGATACTCAATGACCGCATGAAATTCTTCTGCCCCATCATCTAGGCCGGAAGCATACCAGACCGTACCCGCAGGAAATTTCTTTAACCAGCTGGCCTTATAAAAATCAGAAACGGAATCAAACTGTAAATAGTGTTCCGGTTCTGCTTCAACCTGAGTCGCTAAAGCCATAAATTTCTGTAATTGTGCCTGATGAAAATCAATCAGCATGAGGCAGCCCTTCCTTTTGTATGAGGCGATTACATGCCATATAGGTAAGCATAGATGTCATTTACGACTCGTGAGTTTTGACATCATGGCTTAGATCAGATTAAAAATAATATAGATTCACCTCCCCTGATTCAATCCACGTATAAGGATATCCAGTATGCAACAAGGAAAAGTTCAGGTTGAAACCGTGCAGTTTTTGGCAGAAGATGGCTATACCTTAACCGGCAAGCTTTACCGCAGTGAATATGCCAAAGCCAATATTGTCATCGCCTGTGCGACAGGTGTTCCCCAAGCTTTTTACCGGCGCTTTGCCGATTATGCAGCACATGCAGGTTTTCAGGTACTGACTTTTGATTATCGCGGGGTGGCTGATTCTGCACCTAAACGGTTAAAGAATTTTAAGATGTCCTATCTGGACTGGGGGCAATATGATCTCAGCGCTGCGATTGATTATCTCAGCCAAACCGGTCTGGACATCTATATGATTGGCCATTCCTATGGCGGACAGGCCTTGGGATTAAGCAAATATCATGATCGCATTGAAGCAATGTACTGCTTTGGCACTGGTGCTGGCTGGCATGGTTATATGCCTTTAACTGAAAGAATCAAGGTTCAGGTAATCTGGAATATTGTTTTCCCACCGATGGTGGCAGTGACAGGTTATTTGCCATGGAACCGTTTAAATATGGGCGCTGACTTGCCACGTGATGTTTATCGTCAGTGGCGCAAATGGTGTAAAAATCCGACCTATTTCTTTGCCGATCCTGAACTGAAAGACCTGCATGCCCATTATGCCGCGGTAAAAACACCTATTTATGCCGTAGCCGCGCTTGATGATGCCTGGGCCTTACCTGAATCCAGACAAGCCTTTATGCAACATTATCGTCAGGCTCCGTTGCATTATATCAATATTCAGGCAGCTGATTATGGACTCAAGCATATGGGACATATGGGTTATTTCCGTCAGGGCGCAGAACAGCTCTGGGATGAAGTGCTTACCAAGTTCAGCGAATTACATCAACTCAAATATGCAGCTTGATTTTAGTTTCTAGAGCATTTAAGCATTTAGCTGCTTAAGCATAACGTGCCTGTTGAACATTGGTTCGGATTTCCTGACGGTGTTCCTCGCCGAAACGGTCGACATGGGCATAAAATACCCCATAACGGCCGACATAATACTCCAGTGACTGGTCATAAAAATTCCAGAAAATTGACCATTCGCCTAAATCCATCTGACGGATTTGTGTACCGGTATGCATCGGCATCTTACGGAGCAATTCCTGCTGTAACTGCTCTGCTTCATTGCGATCCTGAATCTGAACCTGATGTTGGAAAAATAATTGCGCCACGTCATCAAACAGTTCCAGCTCATAGGCATCGACCACATGCAAGGTTTCCTGAGAATCAGATTGATTCTCTTCAGCATTCCTGGAAATCGGGTCCGCTTTTTTGACACGTTTACTTTTTACATAACGCTGGGTTTTATAGATTTTCATGCCGATAAACCACATCGCATAAATTATCAGGGCTAGACATGAAAAAATCAGGAATTTAAGAATCATTGATCATCTCGTGTGGTTAATTTTATTTTTATCACGGTCTGCCAATTCCTGATTTGGCGATCTTCTTTTAACTTAACACAAGTCTATTTTTTGTACAGCAAACATGAGGATTTTTTTAGATCTTCTTGGATTTTTTCTTCGGTTGAGCCTTATTTCCCATTATTCAATTTGAAATGATAGTCTAAAATCTTGTTAAAAATTAGAATTAAACCAGAAGGCCAATATTGATCAAGATAAATAAATCAGACAAATCACTACAGAATCGATCATCAACTCTTGGTTCTTTAGCAAATGCACTCAAAAAGCTACACGATTGGTATTTGTTTTTCTGAGCATTTTCCTTCAAATAAAAGGTCCCTCTTTATGGTCGAGTAAATGAATAAAATTATGATTCGTGAAGGGAAGATTCAAGATATACCTCAAATAATTCAGGTCATCCACGACAGTATTCAATCCTGTATTTTGGATCATCAACGTGAAGACAGCGTGATCCAGCGCTGGCTGGAGCAGTTTAATCACGCCCAGTTAATTGTGGAAATGCTTTATAACGACTGTTGGGTGTATATTTTGAATGATCAGATTGTCGGCTTTTTGCTGGTCAGTGACACTGGAGAAATCCTGATGCACTATGTGGCTGCACGTTTCCAGCGACTCGGGGTTGGCACCCAGCTTTTTGATCAGATGCACAAATCCTTAGTGCGTAAAAATATCCATAAAATTAAAGTCCAATCGACTCAAACAGCTTTAAGTTATTATCAAAAAAATGGATTTTTCTCACCGAATCCTCAATCGGAAAATGAAGAAAATTATCATTTATATAAATACGCTTTTTAAAATTAAAACTTTTTTATGTCATTTTAAGTTGATCTCGCCCTGCCTGCTTAGCCGCATATAACTGTACATCTGCCGCTTTCATCAGTGCATGAATATCTGGATATGGATGTGTTTGATCCATCCAGGAAATGCCCATACTGACCGTGACATAGGATTTATCATCTGTGCGATTTAAATGTTCAAATTGCTGTTCGCGAATCTTGATTAAGACTTTTTCCAGAGATTGAAATGCTGGCTGGACAGGTACATCAGTAAGTAGAATCGCAAATTCTTCTCCACCATAACGGGCTAAATACGCGGATTCGGGGAGTACCGTCTGAATGACCTTGACCAGATTCTGTAAAATTTCATCTCCTTTTAAGTGCCCATAATAATCATTGTAGTTTTTAAAATAGTCGACATCGAGCATGGCAAAAATCAGTGTACTGTGTGGATGTTGCTGACAGTATAAAAACTGCTGCTGGATTTGGTCATTTAAAGCACGGCGGTTAAAGGCACCCGTCAAAGCATCAATATTCACCTGATGTTCGAGTTTGGCATTCAGTTCACGTAATTGCTCGGTACGTGCTTTGACTTTCTGATCGAGTGAATTATTTAACTCTTTCAGATTCATATTCAACTGCTCTGTCGCATAGGTTTGATGGGCATAATTTTGCGACTGCTGAAACATGATGATCACAGCATACAGACTGGTCGAGATAAAAGACAGATGCACACTTTCAATCACATTGATCAGCAATAAATAGTCATTTATAAAGGTCAGGCATAGAAAAATGACCGCATAGAGAGTCAAGCGCGAATAATTGTCTTTATGATGTAAAGTCTGATAAAAGCCATAGATAAAATTGACCACCACGACTATCCCGAAAATCGCACTATACAAGGCCAGACGTTGAAAATTTTCCGGATCGATCAACAGGGTTACGACACAGTTCAGTAGTAAAAGTCCTGCGGCAACACTATAAATAAATCGATGCAAATAGCGCTGATTAAACAGGTACATATAACTGAGGAAAAATAGAATCGCCAGGAAAGTGAACAGATATTCTAGGCGTGTTCCCCATAGCCAACCGAGCTTAGTCACGATCGAATAGGCATACGGCGCTGCAAAAAAGTTATGCAGGGCCAGAAAAATAATGAACAAGCCAAAGATAAAAATACTTTTGCTATTGCGTTCTGTTGAACCCCGAAACATTGAAAAAAGAATCGTAAAAAAACCCACCCCAAGCACCAGTCCACAGACTATACTGATGCTCATCATAAGCTGCTGATACTGACGGTTAATAGTTCCGGCTGTTCCAATGCGTATAGGCTGTTCAATCCCGCCATGCAGATGGGTATAGTTTGAGGCCTGAATACTCATGGTGAAATATTCACTCTCAGGAACAAAATAACCGATTCGAGGAGCCCTTTCATTTCTCTGCTCTTCCGCTGTTTTCGCAATTTCCCCATGCCGCAGAATAAATTTTCCATCGATATAGATTCGATAGGCACCATATTCAGCCGGAATATGCACGGCGATCCGACGTCCGATAAATTCTGATGGAATTTTGAAATGTCCGATAAAGGTTCCATAGCCAATATTTGAACCGGTCAGGTCTTTAAATGAAGCGGGTAATTGAACCTCTTGCGGAGTAAGTACGGAACTTGGTTCAGTAATAAACTGGTTTGGATAAAACTGCCAATTTTGGGGCAATTGGCTACTATGATCTTCAGTAAAGTGAATTTCGGAAATATGCGGTTGACTGTGCTGCGTGACAGAGGAAGATTCAAGAGATGCCTGGGCGAAAACTGGAATCATCACTAATAGGACCCAGCTAATGCTCCAAATCAATATTACAGAATAGACATTCCTTATCATGTTTTGCAAAGACAGTATTTTCCTGAAAAGTGCTTTATTCTTCTTATAATCTACGTCGAATAGCAGGGAGTGCAAAGCTTTTTTTGTAGCTCATCGGATGAAGTCCATCTAGCTATGACTTCACCCGTTCAACATTCACTCATCACAATGAATGAAGCTTATTTCAGTGAATCAATCACGTGTTTTAACATCATACAGTTCGATTTCAAAAATCAGGTTTGAATTGGCCGGGATGATATTCCCCATTTTACGTTCACCATAAGCCAAATGAGCAGGCACAATTAGTTTACGCTTACCGCCCACTTTCATACCGATAATCCCTTGATCCCAGCCCTTGATCACACGGCCAGTGCCAATCACGGTTTCAAAATAGTTACCACGATCCAGTGATGAGTCAAACTTGGTGCCATCTTCTAGCCAGCCAGTATAGTGAGTCGTAATAAGCGCGCCCTTAACCGCTTCTTTACCTTCACCCACTTTCAAATCAATAATTTCTAGCTCTTTGGTCATGACCAATATCCTTTCTCTGGCAAATACGCATAGTATAAACGGGATTAGACAGAATTCCTTTAGCTTTGAGGCTTAAAGGATTAAAAGCTGAGTTCCTGGATATTTGAATCATTCAGTAAATAGTTAGTCAATTTTTTATGATTTTCGGCGGAGCCAATTAAAATCCAGCGTCCACTAATACGGTGTTCCGTTTTATGCTGCACACTGCGAACGACTTTCATATTATAAGTTTTAAATAATTCTTCGTATTGCTCTAAGGTTTTACGTTGATAAGGACAGATAATTCGGTAGGTTCGTGCCTGACTTAAAGTTTCTATTCCCTCTTGGACATAGATCAGAAAAATCAGCACGATTAATACAATAAAAGTAGCAAACAGACTCAGCCATTCATAACCCGCGCCAGCTGCCATGCCCAGTGCTGCTGTCATCCAGATGGTTGTCGCTGTCGTAATGCCTGAAATCCGGTTTTCATCTTTAAAGATAACTCCCGCACCAACAAAGCCCAAGCCAGTAAGGATATTGGCTGCAATCCTATCCTGACTATCCAGACCAATTTTGATTGACATAATCGTGAACAAGCAGGAACTCAGACTGACCATGATCATAGTCCGCAAACCGGCAGACTTACTGCGATATTCGCGTTCTGCACCAATAATTGCACCAATACCGAGGGCAATGAGCAAACGATAAAGATCCGGATGCATATATTTATCCCTGTTTCATTTTTATTATTGTCAGGTATACGCAATTTCTGAATCAGGATACAAGCCGAGACTTGCATCCTTATTGGCTGTTATTGTAACTGTTCCCATTCAATTACAGCTTGGGCCTGATCACCGATCAAGGTCCATTCGCCATCCATGACATTCAGTTGCAGCTGCATGGTACGTTCACATAACTGTTGTACCGCTTCAGTGCTGGCGGTCGAGATTTTCCAGACCTCAACATTCGACAGCGTTTTCAGTTTGGAATTACGTTTATACCATTCATCAACTGAAGAACCATAAGCAACTACTGCGACCTGTTTGCAACGTGCGCTGGCTTTTTTGACTTTATCTTCGTCAGGACAACCCACTTCGATCCATTTCAATAATTGGCCAGTCAGGTCTTTTTCCCACAGCGCTGGCTCATCAGTCTCAAACAGATCCTTGGTAAATTCAAGCGCTTCGCCAGCAAAACGTGCATAAGCCAGAATACGTACCATCAGACGTTCAATGGTTTCCGAAGGATGTAGTGCCATCGTCAACTGATAGTCTTCATAACGATGGGTATCCATATCGGCAACGTTCAAATCTGCCTTATAAATTGTCGCTTTTAACGCCATAATACAATCCTCAAATTTGGCGCCTAGCATATAAGATTTATTGATTTTTTGCTGGACAGATTTCGTCTTATCTAGCTATTTTCTATACACAGATTCGAAGCTATTTTTCCTGCTCAATCCGGCATTGCATTAAAGCAGTTTCAAACTCCAGCCAGTCACGTGAGGTCTGGTAAATCACTTCTACCCGGTTATCAATGCCTTCTTCGGCAGACTGATAATTAAACTGATCAGGATTGAAATTAAAGCTTTTCCAGCCCTGATTGGTATTAAAAATCCCTTTGATTCTGAGCCAATCCTGCTGCTCACAAAGCAGATCCAGCAGATCATAAAAATCAAACTGCCAGCGTTTTGGCAATTTCCAACCTGCCACCTGATAGCCTTGTGCACTTTCAACATAATGATAAGGCAACTGATGTACGACAGCCGGCACCTCTCCCAACACTTGGCGCTGTTGCTTGAGCAGTGGCTGAATCTGACGTGAAGCACCCTGATAATCCTGTTTGATTTGCTCAATATCCAGCTGTCCGTTTTCTATCATCAGCCAGTGCTGGGCATATGGCTGATACTCAGACTTGAGTTCAGTTAAAGCAGCATGATCAGTTTCAGTCATCAAATCAGCATGGGAAATAACCACGATATTGGCAACTTTCAGCTGATCCGCATACAGGTTCTGATGCGTCCAGTCCCGATCATGTAAACGTGAACCATCGACTACCGTGACCAGAGCCTGCATTTTCAAATGACTCTGCCAATGCGGTTCGGTGAGCTGTTCCAGCAGTTGCCCGGGATGTCCGAGTCCTGTAGGTTCAATAAATAGCCGGTCCGGTTTGGTTTCTGACAATAGCCGGGATAAAGCAATCTGCATTGGCAACTGACTGCTACAACATAAACAGCCGCCCAGCAATTCTTTCACTGCATAGCCCTGATCCTGAGGCAGTAATTGCTGGTCGACGCCAATCTGACCAAACTCATTCATCAGCACAGCCCAGACTTCTTGCTCCGGTTTCTGGCTCAGTAAATATTTTAATAAAGTGGTTTTACCAGCACCCAAGAATCCGGAAATGATGTGTACAGGAATAGGCTGCTGAGCGGCAAGAACTTTCAAAATTGATTCTCTCTCAAAGATAGAATTAGAATGAGTAAACCTGACTATTATAGAACACTGGACTCTTGCAAAAATGTTCATTCTTGGATGATTAGATTCTATTTATCTCGGTTCAAATAAAAATAACAGTCTGTAGTAAGTACTTTTTAACCGTTAACTAGTTCACTTAAACGCTATATTTGAAATATTTACACACATTTCCAGCTAACAATTTCCTATACATTTAACAGAAGAAAACAAATTTCCAATGATTGTATTTGCTTGGTTAACAGCTTCGTGCGGCTTTTGTTAATTGCTTTGCTCCATAAAATTTTCATGCTTAGGATGACTTCCTGCCGGATTGATGTGATGGTCATTCGGCAGTTTATAAATGTAATAAAAAGGATGCTCAACATGAAATATACACAAATCTTACTTGCAACAACGCTTACTGCAGCCGCAGCTACCAGTTTTGCAGCAAACAACACCACTGACACGAAGACCACTGAGGAACAGAAAGTCACTGTGACAACTCAGGAACTTCCTGCAACGAATAACCCAAATCCAAATGTAACCACAGCTGGACCTGCTGACCAGCCTGCTGCGTCTGAAGCTGCTACAGAAGACAAAGATGGTAAAAAAACGACTAAGTCGACATCGACTCGTTAATCAGGTTTAAAGCAACATCTCGTGCAGTAAATCTCCAGTAGGTTTGACCTATGCTGCCGGATGTAGACTAAGGCTGAATCATGCAACTGCGTGATTCAGCTTTTTTATACCTTATAGGCTATTCACTATAGCCAGAAATGATCATAGGATTCATTCATCTTATGAATAAATTTAAATATTATTATTTATTATCAATAACTTATTAAAATAAAATTCTTTTCAACTAAATCTTTTTGATAGACATGACCTACTATGGACTAGCTTGTTTAGCGCTATTGATTGTTCCTTAATAGTCTCAATCCTGAATTGATGGAATGGACATTCGCGATGAGCAATACAAATTACACCACTGAAGTGGCGATTTTGGGGGCCGGCCCGGTAGGTTTAACAATTGCCAACTATTTAAGCAAACAGGGTGTACAGGTCACTGTGGTTGAACAGCTAGATAGTCTGATCGATTATCCGCGTGCCATCGGCATTGATGATGAATCCTTGCGTACCATTCAATCTTTGGGACTGGTTGATCAGGTCTTGCCGCATACGACCCCGAATCATGCCATGCGCTTCCTGACACCCAAAGGCCGTTGCTTCGCAGACATTCAGCCACTGACTCGTGAATTTGGTTTCTCCCGCCGTAATGCTTTCATTCAGCCACAAGTAGATAACGTTCTGCTAGAAGGCCTCAAACAATATAAAAAAACTGAAGTACTTTTCTCTCGCCATCTGACACATTTCAGCCAGGATGCTGAGGGTGTAACTTTAAATGTTCAGACTAAAAATGGCAGCTTAGAAACCATTCGTGCGCAATACCTGATTGCCTGTGATGGTGGAAACTCTTATGTACGCCGTACCCTCAACATTCCATTCGAAGGTGAAACTGCGCCAAACCAGTGGATCGTGATTGATATCGATAATGACCCATTGGCAACCCCACATATTTATCTATGCTGTGACCCGGTGCGTCCTTATGTATCAGCTGCCCTGCCGCATGGCATTCGCCGCTTCGAATTCATGGTTATGCCAGGCGAAACTCAGGAAGAACTCAGTAAACCGGAAAATATTGCTAAACTGCTTTCTAAAGTTTTACCGAATACCGATGGAATCGAAGTAATTCGTCAACGTGTCTATACCCACAATGCACGTATTGCAGATAAATTCCGTGCTGACCGTATCCTGCTTGCTGGTGATGCTGCGCACATCATGCCGGTATGGCAAGGCCAAGGCTATAACAGCGGTATGCGTGATGCCTTTAACTTGGCGTGGAAAGTCGCATTGGTGATCCAGGGAAAAGCAAGTCATGAATTACTGGACTCTTACCAAGTGGAACGTAAGGATCATGCCAAAGCGATGATTGATCTTTCAGTGATGGCAGGCCACGTTCTTGCGCCACCAAAAAAATGGCAAGGTTTTGTTCGTGATGGTATTGCTTATGCATTGAACTATATTAAGCCAATCAAACAGTACCTGCTGGAAATGCGCTTTAAGCCTATGCCGAAGTATCATGATGGTGCCCTGCTGGCCAATACTCAAAAAGACTCTCCAGTCGGCAAGATGTTTATTCAGCCGCAGGTGAAACTGGAGTCTGGTGAAACTGTATTACTCGATGAAGTGATTGGCAATGACTTCGCCATCATTGCCTGGGGGGTGGATCCGAAATGGGGCTTAAGCAAGGAAACGATACAGCAATGGAAAAACCTTGGCGTGAAATTTATCCAAGTCATTCCTGCGGTTCAGTTGTCTAATCAACATCGTAAGCAATACGAAGATGTGATCACCATTGGTGATATCGGTACGGACATTCGTACCTGGTTCGGCAAGACCAAGGACTCTATCGTCATCCTGCGTCCAGACCGCTTCGTGGCAGCCTTAGCGATTCCTCAATCTATAGAAAGCACAAGTCAGGCGCTATTTAACAAGCTCCATGTCAAATAATTGACCTCAGTCAAAAAAACCACGCTACGGCGTGGTTTTTATTTATAGATGAACATAAAAGCTAAGTTCGGTATTGCTCAAACCATGAAATATCTTTGAGAGAATCACGACGTGCCATTTGCTGTAGGAAAGGTTTAAATTCTTCCAACGGCGGCAAAATTTTGGTACTAATTGCGAAGATCAGACAATAGGCCACATATAGATCTGCAGCAGAAACTTTTTCACCTAAAAGATAAGGCTTGGCCTGCGACAAACCTCGTTTAAAAAAATCAAATACCGCGGCTTCGTTACCAAAACTTAAACTGGTTCGGACCTTTTCAATCTGTTCTTGAGATACTTGTAAATTTTTTACATCAATATATTCAGTCAGTGGCCCATGACAGAAGAAAATCCATTTTAAATAAGTACCACGCTTGGGATCATCTAAAGCGGGTGCCAATCCTTTGTCCTGATACTTATCTGCCAGATAGATGATAATAGCCGCCATTTCTGAAATTACGACGCCTTGATCAACCAGACAGGGAACTTTACCCATCGGATTGATCTGAAGATATTCAGGTTGATGCATATCTTTAAAAGGAACTTCCACCTGCTCAAGCTGGTCTTCAATCTGTAGTTCTTTAAGGATAGGCAGCAAGGTCATGCCGCGTGACTGAGGGTTGTTATAGAGCTTCATCATTCTGCTTCAACCGATTTCTTATTTTTTGAATTTCAGTATAAAGCGATTTTCCTCTGCGATTAAAAAGCATGTGCTACAGATCATTTCTGTAGCACATTTCATTTATGGAAGATCAATAATTTACTTAAAAAGGTCTACACAAAACTTTTCTTTAAGCACTTTCAGAATCAGTTCAATCGCAGGATGCTGGTTATTTTTACGGTAACTGACATAGAGAGCAATCATCGGTAAAGGTTCCAGCGTTTTCTTCACCACAATATTATCGCCGAGTAAAGGAATCACATAGGCTGGTACCAGACTCCAGCCAACCCCCATGCCGACCAGATTGACATTCAGCAGAATATTGGTGGAATACTGCACCACATTCACGTTCAGTTTCGATTGCCTAAAAAAATCATCAATAATCTTATGCAGCTGTGGTGAAGCCTGCTCATCACTAATCACAAAGTCCTGATTTTCAAACTTCTTGATGCTGACATAGGGCATTTCTGCGACCGGAGAATTTTTCGGCACAATCAGCGTCAGTGGCTCATCAAAAATCTGAACGGACTCAAACTCATCCGACTGATCTCGGTAGCGGGTAAAGGCAATATCAATACTGCCCTGTCTCAGCGCGCTAAACTGTTCTGCATCGGTCAGGCTATGAAACAGTGCTTTCAGTTCAGGAAAATGTGCACGGATATTCGGCATGATATAAGGAAAAATTTTCATTTCCGCGACCGGTACGAAGCCGATATTCAGCTGACCCTTATGTGCATGGGCGATCTGACGGGCTGCCTGCACGGCACGTTCCGCATGTTCTAAGCTCAACAGAGCTTCCTTTAAAAAAGCCTGTCCAGCCTCGGTCAGCTCAACCTTGCGGTTATTCCGCTCCAGCAATTGCGCATCCACTTCACGCTCCAGATCCTTAATCTGCTGACTGAGTGAAGGCTGAACAGTATTCAGTTTTTCAGCTGCCCGAGTGAAATTCAGCTCTTCAGCCACTGTAACAAAATAGCGTAAATGTCTTAATTCCATTTTATTCTTCCGGTAAGGATGCTGAAATCGAAGGTCGCTTCCTGGCCACATATTGACGGTAGATCAATAAAGTGAAAATCACCATCACTGCACAGAACATATAGGTCTTTTCAAAACCGTATTGCGCAATGATCATACCCATCACTACTGAACCCACTGCCAGTCCAATATCAAACAGGGTAAAAAAGGTAGAAATTGCATAGCCCATACGCTGTTTTTCGACAGATTGAATCGCTAGAGTTTGTAAACATGGAAATAATGAACCGTAACCAATTCCGATAAATACCGCAGACAACCACATAGTCCATTGGCTGGACATGACACTGACAATCATCATGCCAATCGCAAAGAAAATAAAGGAAGGATAGATAACTGCACTTGGTCCTTTACGGTCGTAAATTTTGCCCACCCAAGGCCGTACCAACAACATTGAGGCCGCAAAAACAATAAAGAAGATGCCGGTATAAGCCAGTAGTTGCTTGGTTTCACTAAAGGGCGTGATAAAACTCATGATACTGGAGTAAGCAAAAGCCGTGAGCAGTGCCACAAAACTCACCGCCAGCACTTTGACTTCAATAATGTCATGCAGGCTGAATTTTGATTTTTCGACCACTGTAGCTTGAGGTTTTGCTAATTCGGTAATTTTCAGCATGAAGGAAAAGATCAAGCCGATAGAGATAATCACGGCAAGCAAGCCAAACAGCACTTTAAAGCTGGTGAACTGAACTACGGTTAAGGCCAGTAATGGACCAAATACCACACCCAGATTAGTCGACATGACAAAATAGCCCATGCCCTCACCCTTACGAGATTCCGGAATAAACTCATTTGCAACGGGAACGGTGACCGTCGTCAGGATGCTGAACCAGATCCCATGTAAGAAACGCACTGCCAATAATGACCACATGCTATCGACCAGCAGATAACCAAAGGAAAATAAGGCAAAAATAACTCCGGCTCCGCGCATTGCCAATTTCTTGCCGAGTTTCTCGATGATCATGCCAGAAAAAGGTCGAACAGCGATGGAGGAAACTAAGAACAGGGTCAAAGCTAAACCTGCTTCTTTGACTGATCCGCCCAGATCTTTCATGATATAAACCGGCAGAATGGTCAGTAAGGCAAAGTAATAGACAAACAGGAACAGATTGTTCAATAAACACAGAATAAAGGAGCGATTCCATAAGCGCTCAGGACTAGCAGACATAACACGCAACTTTTAAAAACAAATTTAAGAACTGACTAAACTCAGGGAGAAATCAAAGCTGGGCTTAAGGCCAGATCTACCAGATTCTGGATATATTGATCATCCGGCATGCGGTTGAAGAAAATGATCTGGTAATGAATCGGCCCGTATAAGGTGTCCAGCATCAGATCAAAAGGATAATCCGCACGTAATTCCCCACGCTCGATGGCCTGTTGAATCAATTGGTGGGTTTGTTTTCGACGTGGTAATAGATACTGCTGAAAAAAGTCTGCAGCCAGCTCCCGATGATTGGCCATAACGACCAGCAAAGCTCGGCCTACCGGATGATTAAGCGCCAGAACCAGCAGAGTTAGCTGTTGAACCAGATTGCTGCGCAAGCTTTGTGAAGCATCCAGTTCAAATACCCCTGCTGTGCGCTGCTTAAACGCATCTAGTACCAGTTCAGATTTATGTTTCCACCAGCGGTAAATCGTAGATTTGCCAACCCCTGCCCGTGCAGCCACATCTTCAATCGTTAGCTGATGATATTCACCTTCTGCCAGTGCATCCGAAACCGCCTGTAGAATACTGTGCTGGCGCCGTGAACATTTTTCTTCTTCACTCATGCTTAAAACCAAAAAAACAAAACGATACGTATCGTTTCATAGTAGATTAAAAAACAAGCTTAAGCCAGAGTTAAATGAATTTTATAGGCAAAAAAAAGACCTCTCATTGAAGGTCTTTTTAATAAGCAAATTAAGTTTAGTTCTTAGCTATGCGCTGATTTTTTATAGATACTGCATGAAGGATGATGATTTTCCTGCAGACGGGCAACTTTACGTTGTTCAGCTGCTTCAAAACGGCAACGTTTCCAGTCATTGTCCAGATTCAGCGGTGGAATCTGTTTAGGCTTACCATTTTCATCAACAGCGACCATCGTGAAGTAGCAACTATTGGTATGGCGTACAGTACGTTTCTGAATATTTTGCGCTTCTACACGAATGCCAATTTCCATTGAAGTACGACCTACATGGTTCACACTTGCCAGGAAAGTCACCAGCTCACCCACATGAATCGGTTCTTTGAAATTTACTTTGTCCACAGACAGGGTTACGACATAACTACCCGAATAGCGACTCGCACAAGCATAAGCAACCTGGTCCAATAATTTCAGAATTGTTCCACCATGTACATTTCCTGAAAAGTTCGCCATATCTGGCGTCATAAGGACCGACATCGTTAACTCTGACTGGTCATCCGATGCTGTTGCAATTTGATCTAAAGGGGCCATCGTTTTCTCTGAACTCTTTGAATGACAATGATATAGACCATTATTATAGCGTTTTTGGCCTAAATAAAATGTTCAATTCGGCAAATAAAACATCATAATTCTTGATATGAAATTTTTCTCCATACAAAAAAAAAGATATTCCTCTGAGGATCCATAGAAATCATCAGAAAGTTATTTTCAGTAACTATAAAATAAACAGGAATTTATCCACTAGGGCTTGTTGAGAATTAACAAAGGCTACTGATTAATTTATAATAGTACTATGGATAGATACATACTTACTGATGCCCAAGGGGCAAAAATGGAACCTTTTTGCCTAGGTAAAGTGACCGATCGAGGTCGTAGTGGAAAAGATAATCGATTATTTTTAGAAGCAGTCCTATGGATTGCCCGTACAGGCAGTCCATGGCGTGATCTACCTGCTCATTTTGGTAAATGGAATACCGTCTTTAAAAGATACCGTGATTGGGTGAAAGCTGGTGTATTTGAAACTATTTTTGCATCTGTAAATGAAGATGTTGATTTGGAATACGCCATGATTGATGGAACGATTGTTAAAGTTCATCGACATGGGCAAGGTGCAAAAGGGGGACTTTCAAACAGTCTATAGGTAAATCTCGAGGTGGAATGACCTGTAAAATTCTTGCCTTAGTGGATAGTCTAGGCAACCTCATTAAGTTTCGATTAATGCCTGGTCAATATCACGATTTAGTAGAAACCAAACCTTTAATTGAAGATGTTGATTTTCAAGCATTACTAGCGGATAAAGCATTTGATGCAGATTGGCTCATCCAAGAACTCAATGAACGTAAAGTGAAAGTGGTGATCCCACCCAAATCTAATCGAAAAGTAATGAGAGCCTTTGATACGATTATGTATAAATGGCGTCATCTCATTGAAAACTATTTCTGTAAGTTAAAAGAATTTAAACGTATAGCGATGCGTAGTTGTAAAACAGATACGAGTTTTGAAGCCATGATTCAATTGTGCGCGAGTTTAATTAACTCTCGGTAATTCTCAACAGACCCTAAAGTATTTTCTTGAATCAATGCACTGCAATGAAGAAATTTTCTATTAAGCATGCAGAACTCGGTTTAAGAAAACTGCATGTATTAACAAAAAATAACCTCGAATTAAGCAGGCACCTGCCTCAACATTTCTCGCGCCACATTCTCATAACTTAAAGTCTGCTGGCCATGCAATATAGTTTCAACGGTAAAAGAACCATCGGGATGAACTTTAGTTACAGTAAAAATCGTATTTTCAAACTGAGCTAATGTGACTTGCTGGCCAATTTCGATGTGATTCATATGGCTTTTACATTTATTAATCTGTCGATTTTTATTCTGTCATGATCTTCTAAGCTTTTGAACAGTTGTTTAACTTAAGTCTGTGAATAATTTTGTTAAAATCAAAAAATAGCCTTAAAATATTTTCATAAAATCACTATATTTTTATAATTCAAAGATTTATTTCCCATTAAAACTTGGGCTTTAAGTGACTTTCAATAGGTAGAAAACATCAGCTCATCTCTAAAAACGATGAGCAAAAATGAGCCGCTTTTCACCTATATGAGGAAAGTGGTGAATATCTTTATACATCTATTTGAAAAATAAATACTTTATTCAAAATCTTAGAACAAACTATTGTTGCTGAGCCAAGAGCAATGGAATCTGATGACCTTGACTATAATTATGCTTCTGATAGACCTGAGCAATTTCTGGTAGCTTGAGTTTAGCCGCCTCAATCCCAGCATCCATGGTCAACTCCCTGCCACGCACGTCAAAGATATGACCTTTTTCGCGTAAGTCTGGTTGAATCACTACATCGGCGTATTGCAGTTCCTCAGAAGCTAGACGTTGCTGCATGATATTGATGTTCTGGTTGAATAGGCCCCAGACATTGGTGGTTTCGGTATGGATCGGCTGTGCCAGAATATCGACAGCAATCACAATATCAGCGCCCAACTCACGAGCCACTTTGACCGGCACCGGACTGACCAGCCCTCCATCCACATATTCCTTTTTCTGGATAACAGTCGGAATAAACATGCTTGGAATAGAAACGGATGCACGCACTGCCTGACCGGTATTACCATAATTAAAAACTACGCGCTTGCCCTCTTTCAAGGCTGTGGCTACCACAAACATCGGGATTTTCATGGCTTGCAGAGGCGTCTGATCAACCTGTAAATTCACATAATTTTCAACTTTTTTGCCATCAAAAAAGCCTTTGCGGTCTAGCTTGATGTCGCGAACATCAGTGGCTTTCATGCTTAATGCAATATTACGCAGTTCAATCGCTGGTTTACCACTGGCATAAATGGAACCTACGATACTGCCAGCACTGGTTCCCACAATAAAGTCAGGTTGTATGCCTGCCTGCTCCAATACTTCAATTGCACCGATATGCGCATAGCCACGCGCACCGCCACTGCCAAGAACGAGTGCAATCACCGGACGGTTTTCTGTTTGCTTGATCTTGCGGAAATTGATCTGGTTTGGACGTGCCTGGGCTTCTGCTACTGAACTGGCAGATTTGATATGACTAGAGTTAGATGGATTAAAACCGGATGTCGTTTGGCAGCCGCTCAAACCTACCATTGTCATCGCCAATATACTCAGTACATATTTCTGCATGCAGAGCACGTCCTCATTTTGTTAAAGCAGCATAGTGTATAAACACATGCTTAAATAATCTGTAGAATTTCGTAAAACTGTCATACAGTTGCACTAATGTCTTTCAATTTTCAGCCACTGTATGAATACACCTTCACTGTACCGGATCTTTCTCACTTTCCTGCAACTGGGCTGTATGGCATTCGGTGGACCGGCAGCGCATCTGGTGTTTTTTCACCGTAAATTTGTCGACCAGTTACAGTGGTTAAATGCGACACAATATGGTCAGCTGGTTGCATTAGCGCAGCTTTTGCCCGGCCCAAGCAGCAGCCAGGTAGGCCTTTCAATTGGCTATCTGCAAAGGGGTTATGCTGGAGCATTCATGGCCTGGCTTGGGTTTACCTTACCTTCAGCGCTTTTGATGAGCTTGATCGCCGTACTTGGTCAGTACTATTTCCATATTCTAAACTCAAACAGCTTTCATAGCATTCAATTGATCGTTTTTTCTGTAATCGTCTGGGCATTCTGGCAAATGCTCAATAGCTTCTGCAAGAGCATCTGGCAATATGTACTGGTCTTCATTTCCGTCCTGATTCTGAGCTTCATTAGTATCAGTTTGAACCAGCTACTGGTCATTATTTTAGGGGCAGTTTTTGGCCTCATAATGGCAAAATTTTCCAATTCTCCTCAGGAAAATAAGCCTGCTTCAAATTCATCTACCATTCACTCAAGCTATATTCGGCCACGTCATGCACCTTACTGGTTCATCGCATTTTTATTACCATTTTTTCTGATTCCTATACTAGTCAAATCTGGTTCTTGGCCTGAACTCGCATTTTTTGCTGATTTCTATCAAACTGGCTCATTGGTCTTTGGTGGCGGGCATGTCATTCTGCCTTTGCTGCATCAGGACTTTGTGGCGACCAATTTACTTTCGCCCCAATCTTTCGATCTAGGTTATGCATTTGCCCAATTGATGCCGGGTCCATTATTTAGTTTTTCCAGCTATGTCGGTGCTCTGTTGCCTTGGACAGGTTCATCCTGGATTAATGCACTGTTAGCAACCTGTGCCATTTTCCTGCCTTCGTTTTTTCTGATTTTTGCTACTTTGCCTTATTGGTCATGGTTAATGCAGCAACGTATTATTTTTCAGGCGGTAAGCGGGATTAATGCGGCAGTGGTCGGACTACTTTTATATTTGCTGATTGATCTCTCTCAGGCATATTTTCGTTTCTGGTCTGATCTGGTTTTTGTCATCGTGATGATTCTACTGTTACGCTCGAAATTACCAGTCTGGTTCAGCCTGATTGCCGGATTTATCCTATATCAAAGCTATCTTAATTTTGTGTCATTCTAACCATTTAAACCCATAAAAAAGCCCCGAACCAGTCGGGGCTTTTGCTCAAGTCTTACCAGATATCTGATTTAACTTTATCTTTAAATTTCGGATGATCATCGAGCTTAAACTCTGGTTGCTCGATGCCACGTTTCAGCTGACCGGTATAGTCCTTGAGCAGCATCAAAATAAATGGCATCAGCAGCACAATCGCAATCAGGTTAATACTGGCCATGACACCCATGAACAGGTCCGCCATATTCCAGATCAACGGCACACTAGCAATCGAGCCGAAATACACCATAAACAATACCAGCAACCGGAAAATAAACATGACCTTGCTGTTATTATTGATGAACTGAATATTTCCTTCTGCATAGGCATAGTTACCAATGATAGAAGAATAGGCAAACAGGAACAGAATCAAGGCCAGGAAGTCATCGCCCCAAGCACCAATCTGGCTTTCAAGCGCCATCTGGGTCAAGGTCACGCCTTCAAAACCGGCATTTTCATATAGGCCAGAAACCAGAATCACGATAGCGGTACATGAACACACAACGAAGGTATCTACAAATACGCCAAGCATTTGAACCAGACCCTGATTCACCGGATGTTTCACGTCAGAGGCAGCCGCCGCATTCGGTGCTGAACCCATCCCCGCTTCATTCGAAAATAAACCGCGCTTAATCCCCATCATCATGGCCATCGAGATCATGGCACCGAAGAAACCGCCTGCAGCTGCTTCAAACTCAAATGCTTTGCTAAAGATCAGCTGAAAAATAGACGGCAACATATCGTAATTGATGACGGCGATATATAAAGCTACACCCAGATAAAGAACTGCCATGAAAGGGACCACCCCTTCAGCAACTTTTGCAATCCGTTTGATCCCGCCAAAAATAATCATGGCCGTAATCAAGACCAAGACCAGACCAATCCAGGAAACTTCCAGATCGAAACCACCTAATGGCAACATCAGATTGGCTTCATTCCAGCCCCAGGCATGTGAGGTTGCACCAGTAATCGCATTGGCCTGCACGGCATTGAACACAAAGCCGTAAGTCGTAATCAGCGCAATTGCAAAGACAATTCCCAGCCATTTCTGTTTAAGACCCTGAGTGATGTAATAGGCAGGTCCACCGCGGAATTGCTGGTTCTTGTTATCACGAACTTTAAATAACTGTGCTAATGAGGATTCTACAAAAGCAGAACTCATTCCCAGAAATGCAGTAAACCACATCCAGAACACAGCACCTGGACCACCGACAGCAATCGCAATGGCGACGCCTGCAACATTACCCACACCGACCCGGCTGGCCAGGCCTGTAACAAAGGCCTGAAACGGCGTAATACCATGGTCATCATCGACCTTGCTACGGCTGCGTTTCATGACTTTGATACTGTGCCAGAATAAACGGATCTGTACTGCACCGGTCATGATCGTATAGCAAATACCAACAGCGACCAGGAACACCACTAAAAAGTCCCAGAGTGGACCATTTAAGGCATCAACCCAGCCCAGTAAGGTTTCATTTAGCTGATCATTCATGTCATATCCTTATGAGCTTATGACTCATTATCAAGCCTAAAATTAGACGAAAAATTTCAAGATCATCTGGATGATCGTGGCATTAATCAAGTCAACGAAGAAAGCACCACATAATGGAACGATCAGGAAAGCTTTATGCGATGCACCATACATATTGGTAATCGCCTGCATATTGGCGACTGCCGTTGGGGTTGCACCCATCCCGAAACCACAGTGACCTGCAGCCAGTACTGCGGCATCATAGTTTTTGCCCATTACCCGGAAAGTGACAAATGCTGCATATAAAGCCATGGTCAAGGTCTGTGCACCGAGAATCACCATCAATGGTCCTGCAAGATCCGCCAGTTGCCATAGTTTTAATGACAGCAACGCCATGGCCAGATAAAGCGACAATGAAGCATTACCAAACACATCAATCGCACGGTCGAAGATCTGGATTTTCAGGATACCTTCCAGCACGTTACGCAGAATCACGCCGCCTGCCAGTGCCCATACAAATGTTGGCAGTTCAAATACTGTATCTTTACTGAAGCCAGTCATCAGCTCCGCAAATGCTAGACAGCCTGCAAACAGACCAAGTGTGGTAATGGCATTATCGGCAGTGATCAGACGGACACGATGTGGATATTCAAATTGCACATATTCATCTGTCGTGCTGTCCATTGGCGTGTTGTCACGTTTTTCGATCTGCTGATCGGTACGTGCCACAGCAAGATTATGACGGTTAATCAACAGTTTCGCCAAAGGCCCACCGATAATTCCCCCAATAATCAGACCGAAGGTCGCACTTGCCATACCGAGCGCCAAAGCCCCCTGAATACCATGCTCAACTTCCATAATTTCACCCCAGGCGCCAGCAGTACCGTGTCCACCAGTCAAGGTAATCGAACCGGCAATCAGACCGATCAGAGGATCAATACCCAGTAAACTTGCCAAGCCCATACCCACTGCATTTTGTAGGGCAATAAATGTTGAGATGGCAACCAGGAAGATCACCAGTCCGATCCCGCCTTCGCGTAATTTAGCGAAGTTCGCACTCAGACCGATCGAAGCAAAGAAAATCAGCATAAAACTGGTTTGCAGTTCCGCGCTCGTGGTAATGCTGTAGCCCCAGAACGAATGAACCAGCAGAGAGATAACCGCTGCAACCAAACCACCTGCGACAGGTTCAGGAATGTTGTAACGTTTTAGAAAATCGATTTTATCTACCAGAAACCGGCCCAGTAATAGCACAATTACTGCAGCGATCAGGGTATAAAATGCGTTAAAAGTAAAATCCATAATTTTTTTGTCCAAGATGGTTCTGAATTTTTGTCATTCTAAAAGTCGTGTTGCGATTCATTTCCACAGAAGAAAACCTTACATTACCCCATGTAATTGTCATCTACTTCATTCATCCATCGCCTTTAGAATCAACAAAGCATTCCGCATCTGTTTCAAACTTATGAATATCATCGTGATGATCATATTCAGTGAGAGATTTATAAAAGCGAAAAACAGCCTTTTGCTGATTGCATAAGCTACGCCAGATGCATAAATTCATCTAAGCGTGCAACTCATAGCGATAATATCCAGCCTATATTTTTTACTTCTCAACCAGCATGAATTGCTGCATGAGTGCTTTTAACCTAACTGAGTTCATCAAGTCATTTGCAATAAGATATTTCAAATAGAGCTTGACCATGCAATCTTCATTATTTCTTCAAAATGCATGTATTCAACTGAAAAGTCGCACATTATGCTGTTTCTTTGTATAAAGTTTTATTGTTTTTTATTAACTATAGTTAGTGAATATATAAAAAATAATTATAACTTCTTATTTTTTATAGTTTACTACCCCCAAATTTTAATCGAAATAAAATATTAATTGAACGTAAAAACGGATATTTAATTTTATTTTTAAGATTGAATTTTAATCATTCTATTTTGTTCTTAACTTTCCTTTTAGTTCCAGCCATCGATGTTAATTGCTCAAGATATCAGCATCTAAAATATCGGTTGCATTTTTAGAAGGAGTTTTGTTTAAGCATTCAATAAATTTCTTAGGCTATTTATATAACTTCTATATCTCTTAAGTGCATTCTCATTCATGTGATTTTTATTAATCATCATAATTCACTGTGAAACTAAAATTCCCCCTGCCCGACAGAGTTTGTTTGGTTTATAGTCAGTTCACCATCATTAAGGATATGAGATTGGAAATTAGAATGGATCAAAACCTCGTTCATGCTGTAGATCAAACCATTACTTCCCGGCATTCGGTTCGTGCTTTTCTGGATACGCCGGTCAGTACCGGCATGCTCAAAGACATTTTGACTGTGGCCAGCCGCGCCCCTTCAGGGACCAATACCCAGCCATGGAAAGTATATGTGCTGACAGGGAAAAAGCGTGATGAGCTGGTGCAGCGTGTCTGTCAGGCGCAAATGGAGCTTTACCAGAATCCGGCACTGGCCGAGCAATATAAAGAAACCTTTGCCTATTATCCCGAACAATGGTTCTCTCCTTATATCGACCGACGCCGTGAAAATGGCTGGGGCTTATATGGTTTGCTGAATATCCAGAAAGGCGAAAAAGAAAAAATGGCGCGCCAGAACCTGCGTAATTTTGAACTGTTTGATGCACCAGTGGGGCTATTCTTCACCTTACATAAAGATTTGGGCGTAGGTTCAAAAATGGATATTTCCATGATGATTCAAAACGTGATGCTGGCTGCCAAGGCACGTGGTCTGGATACCTGTCCGCAGGCTGCCTGGAATCATTTTCATAGCATTGTGCTAGATGTACTGGGAGCAGGTGAAGATGAAGAGCTGGTCTGTGGCATGTCACTAGGCTATGCAGATCCAGACCATATCGTAAATACCTTTATCACCCCACGTGTCCCGGTAGAGGAATTTGCCGTTTTTGTAGATGAATAAGATTTGATAAGCCATGATCCAAGCATCAACTTTGAGCTGCTTGGATTGTCTGACAGAGATATAGAGTTCTTGCAGCTCCTTATTTCTGTTTAACTCTAGGCAGTTCTAATTTCAATACAGATCTAAAGGCTATAACTACAAAGATCGCCATTACCAAGGCCATATTGAATAAAGCATCCCACAGCATAAAGTTCAGCAAAACCCCACCCAACAAACCGCAGGCAAATTGCATACTGCCCATGATCGCACTGGCGGTTCCCGCACGCGCGCCCTGCTCTGCCATGGCCAGCGCCATCGCATTCGGTCCCACAAAACCAATCGAGGCCACAACGACAAATAAGGCCGCCATAACTAGGACAACAGATTCAATATTCAGATAGCCTAAAACCAGTAAAGCCAGGACACCGATTCCCTGTAAAGAAGCACCTAGTTTTAAACGACTTAATACTGAAAGATATTGAGCCAGATGCTTATTCAGGGTCGAGAACAGCATGATTCCAACGGCATTCCCCCCGAAAGCATAAGCAAACTGCTGTTCAGTGAGATGATAATGATCCATCAGAATGGCTGAAGAAGCGCTGATATAGCAGAACATCACCGCCCCAGAAAAACAGCCCACCAGCATCGGTCGTCTGAAACTTTCATCCTGAAAAATGGTTCGGTATAAACTCAATACCTGTTGCAAATTCAGTTTAAGACGGCGTTCCGGGGGCAAGGTTTCCTGAAAGAAAAAATGCACACAGACCAGACTAAACAAACCACAGCCCATCAGCACCAAGAAAATAATATTCCACTCAAAGAACATCAGTACCCATGCGCCGAGACTTGGCGCAATAATCGGTGCAATGGTCGTTACAATCATCATGCTGGCAAAGGCCTGGGCAGCCGCCTGCATATCCAGCCGATCACGAATGGTTGCTCGGGCAACCACGACTCCTACACATCCTCCTAAGGCTTGTAATACCCGTGCTGCAATCAGGCTCCATTCATTCTGTGCAAACATACATAACAGGCTGGCCAGAATATACAGACTCAATCCAAAATAAAGCGGTGGCTTACGTCCAATCCGGTCACTGATCGGGCCATATAGCAACTGCCCAACCGCCAGTCCAAGGAAATAAGCTGGCAGACTATTGGAGACCATCTGGGTACTGACACCAAAATCCGCTGCCATTTCTGGCAAGGCAGAGAGATACATATCAATGGATAAAGGACCAAGTGCAGTCAGTGAAGCCAGCAAAATAATCCAGGACATGGCATAAGGTCGTGGTGCTGTCGTATTGGAGTTCATGTAATTAAAGATTTTAATGCGCAGTAGGCAGACAAATTAACATAGCGCATAGTATGATTTACATGGAAATTAAAAGTTATAAATATACTTTTTCTCATATGTATATTCAGCTTTGCAGCAAAGACTGCAAGAGAAAGGATCACCGTTGAAATCTTGGCTCAATCGTCTTAAGCACGCGACTTATAACACGACCCTGATGTATAACCTGCGTATGCTGATCGCTTTTGCAGGCACTGCCTTTGTTCCCTATTTCATGGGACAGCAGTTAATGACTATTCCACTCACCCTTGGAGTGGTGGCCGCAGGTTTAAGCGATATTGATGACCGCTTTTCCGTACGTATCCTGAATCTGTTCTATACCTATTTAGGCTTCTTCATTACCGCAGTGGCAGTCTATCTGTTATTTCCTTATCCGCTGCTGTTTGCTTCTGCCCTCATTGTTTCTTGTATTGTCCTGATTCTGCTTGGCTCTCTCGGCCGGCGTTATGCCACGATTTCCTATGGCTGTCTGGTGATTTCTGTCTATTCCATGCTGGGGGTTGAACTTTTTGATGGATGGTATCAGCAGGCAAGCTTGCTGCTGATTGGTGCGGTCTGGTATGGCTTTTTGTCGACCCTGAGCTTTCTACTGTTTCCTGCGCGACGTGCACAGGATAATCTGGCCAAATGCTATGCCTCATTGGGTGATTTCCTGTATGCCAAATCGAATCTGTTCGATGTCGATATGACGGCAAAAAGTTATCAGCAAAGCATGATCGAGCTGTCACTGGAAAATGGCAAACTGATTTCAATTTTTAATGAAATGAAGACTGTCCTTCTGACCCGCCTGAAAGGTGACCGGGGTCAGAAAGATACTCGTCGTAGCCTGCAATACTATTTTGTAGCGCAAGATATTCACGAGCGTGCCGATTCTGCGCATATTGATTATCAGAAACTGGCCAAGATTTTTGAACACAGCGACGTTTTGTTCCGTTTTCAGCGCATCCTGTCGATTCAGGGCAAAGCCTGTAAAGACCTGAGTGAAAGCATTCAGCAGCGCAAAACCTATAAACATAATAAACGCTTCAAACATGCCTTTGAAAACCTGAGATTGTCCCTGGAAAAATTGCGTACAGAACAGCAGTATGATCAGGTCTGGATCAATGCCCTATTTGCTTTATTCCAGAATCTGAAATCCATTGATGCGCAGTTACGCAACCTGGAAACTGAACGTAATATCAAATTTGATCGTGCTAAACATATTGAAAACCAGCTCAAAGATGACGACCTGAAAGGCTGGGAAGATATCAAGATTCGGGTCAAGCAGCATTTGACGCCTGAATCCGTGTTGTTCCGTCATGCTATTCGCCTGTCGATTGTGCTGCTGATCAGTTATATCATTGTCCAGCTGACCGATATTCAATATGGCTACTGGATTCTACTAACTGCGCTTTTTGTCAGCCAACCTAACTTCAATGCCACCAAACGCCGCTTACGTTTACGCATCGTAGGAACATTGGCAGGTATTCTTTTGGGATATGCCATTTTGTACTTCATTCCTTCCGTTGAAGGGCAATTATTACTGTTAATTTTGAGTGGAATTCTGTTCTTTGAATTACGTAGTAAACAGTATGCACAGGCCACTGCCTTCATTACCATTCTGGCCCTGATCAACTTTAACTTGGACGGTATGGGCTTTGCCGCAGCTATCCCCCGTATGATTGATACCCTGATTGGCTGTGCGATTGCCTGGTTTGGCGTGAGCTTTATCTTCCCGGATTGGAAATTCCGTCGCTTGCCGCGCAGCATTAGCCGTAGCCTGCAGGCAGAATGTGACTACTTGAGTGAAGTGATTGAACAGTATAAATCTGGACGGAATAATGGTCTGACCTATCGCGTAGTACGTCGTGCAGCCCATAATACGGATGCTGAAGTGGCTTCCCTGATCTCGACTTTGGCCACCGAACCTGATTTTGATCCTGTGCAAAAATCACAGGCTTTCGAGTTCCTGTGCCTGAATCATACTTTTATCAGTTATATTGCCGCGCTGGGTGCGCATCGTGAAAAAATTCAGGATCAGGATGTGCTGGACTTGCTGGATCAAGCCCTAGAAAATATTCGTGGTGCCCTGCTCTATGATGAAGTCCCTGACCTAAGCACCCAGAATATGATCCAGAATATCCGTCAGCGTCTGTCACAACAGCAGGAAGAAGACCAGAAACCATTGATCATTTTGCAGCAACTGTCTTTAATGTTTAGTATCTTGAAGCAATTGAGTCAGTTAAAGCAAAGTTTAAGTCACGAACGTGATGAACAGGCCACTGAATTGGCTTCATTATAATTTGGCCGATTTTGGAACAATATACTCACTGAATCAGCACAATTAATGCTAAACTTTTTACAGTTTTAAATCTGTTAATTTCATTATGACCGCGAAAAATTTATACGCTTATACCTTACAGCCTGTGAACTATGAAATTTCAGAAGCTGAGCAGCGTCATGCTCAGCTGATGATCTGGCGTAGTACCAATAAAATTGGCATGAAAGCCTGGCTGATCATGGGTGCTATTGTTGCCTTATCTATTTTGGGAATTATCCTGATCAAGAACTACTCGACTGTCATCTGCTGGGTGGCGATTGTCTGTGTAGTATTGTATTACCTGATCCGTACTTTCGGTCTGGAATGGTATGTTAAACGCAAGATGAATGAATTTCCGGTACAGGAAATTAAAGGCATCCGTCTGGGCGTGCAACCGCATGGTATCGTGATGCGCCAAAAAATGGGCATGCAGGAAGGTGTAGGTGCTATTGGCTGGAAAGACATCTATGAATGGTATAACACGCCGGAATTCATGCTGATCAATTTTAAAGTCAAAGGTCAGCAAGGTGCTTATATCCTGCCTAAACGTTTAGACAGTAAAAACTTCTCTTTCGCGACCATTCGCAAGCATCTGCAAGAAGAAGTGGGCGCACCAAAAGAAATCTAAGATATATCCCGGTTTTGAAAGACCTCCTGTTTCGACATGGAGGTTTTTTTACGTCTACCTTTTATCCAACTCATCGACACAAATGATAATGAGAATAAATATTATCATCATAATCTATAATTTGTTCTAATTCTTCAGTTATAATTTGCCTACTTTTACACATACCACCATAAATCTGACCATCATGTTTAAAAAGACATTTTTCCAAATCCACTGGTTTCTGGGGATTACTGCAGGTTTGATTCTCTCAATTATGGGAGTCACGGGTGCTATTTATTCTTATGAGCCGCAAATCTTAAAATGGATGAATAGCGACAGTTATACTGTACAGGTTCAAGAGCGAGACAAGCTTAGCCCTGCCCAACTGTATCAACATTTCCAGACCCAAAACCCTGAAATGAAAATTAACAGTATTACCGTGGCACAGGATCCAAGTGCATCCAGTACGGTCAATATTGTAAAAGAGGGAGCACGTCGTGGTTATAACATGATGGTCAACCCCTATACGGCTGAAGTCTTACCTGAAATTAAAGGCCGTGAATTCTTCCAGTTTGTACAGCAACTACATCGTAATTTGACTGTAGGACCCGTCGGTAAGCAGATTACCGGTGCCTGTACCCTGATGCTGATCTTTTTCGTCTTGTCTGGCCTGTATTTACGCTGGCCAAAACGTCATTCGATCAAGCAATGGCTGGCAGTGAAGCCGCAACTGAAAGGCCGTAACTTTATCTGGGATCTGCATGCAGTGGTGGGTACCTGGGTGGTAATTTTCTACCTGATTCTGGCTTGTACCGGTCTTACCTGGTCTTATGGCTGGTGGCGTGATGGTATGTATAAAGTTCTGGGCGTAGAACGTCCACAACCAGAAATGCAGGCCAATGGCGGTCGCGGCGAAGGTGGGCCACGTGGTGAACGCGGACAACGTGGCGATGGTGAAATGCGAGGTGAAGGTCGCCAAGGTGGTGAACGTGGACCTCGCGGTGAAGGTGAAATGCGTGCCGAAGGTCGTCCAGATGGCGAACGTGGACCTCGTGGTGAACGCGGACAACGTGGTGAAAGCCTTGAAGAAGCTGGCATGAGTCCAGAAAGTATTTTACGTGCGCTGGATCAGAGCTGGACTGGCTTCAGAACTCAATTCGCAGGTAAATATTCGACTGTGACATTTAACCTGCCGAAAAAACCGGATGGTGAAATGCAGTTGAGTTTTGTTGACCCTGTGGCACAACATGAACGTGCCCGCAACAATGCGACTTATAATTATCGCAGTGCTGAATTTACCGAAGTCCAGCTCTATGAAGATAAAAAGCTCAATGAAAAAATCATGAGCAGTATGTTACCTGTGCACCGTGGCAGCTTTTTTGGTCCTATTTACCAGTTCCTGGTCATGATTGCTGCATTATTAATGCCATTGTTCTTCGTGACCGGCTGGATGCTCTATCTGAAACGTCGTAAGCAGAAAAAACTTACTCTGGCTGCACGCCAAGGGGCAACTGCCCTGCCTCTGGATCCAAATGCCAAGCCTTGGCTGATTGCGTATGCTTCACAAACGGGTGTCTCTGAACAACTGGCATGGCGCACAGCTACTGCCTTACAGGAAGCACGTCAACCTGTCAGCGTTAAAGCAGTACAGCAACTAAGCCTTGAAGATCTGCAACAGGCAGAACAGGTTCTATTTGTAGCCAGTACTTATGGCACAGGTGAAGCACCTGACCTAGCCTCCTCTTTTGAAAAGAAAATTTTGTCTGCCAAAGCGGATCTTAATCATCTCAATTATGCAGTTTTGGCTCTAGGCTCCCAGGAATATCCTGATACCTATTGCAGCTTTGGTCATCGGATCGACCAGTGGTTACAACAGAGTGGTGCCAAGCAGCTCTTCAAGACCATTGAAGTGGATAATGCCAATAATGAGCATATCCAGCAATGGACCAATGCCCTTGCCCATGTGACCCAGTTTGAATTGCAGGATATGGGTATCGATAAAACCTTCGATCAATGGACTTTGAGCAAACGTGAATTGCTGAATCCAGACAGTCTTGGTGCGCCTGCGTTCAATATTGAACTGGTTCCACAGCATGAAGCCGTCTGGCAGGCAGGTGATATTGCCGAAATCCAGCCAGGAAACAGCCCTGAACGTATCCGTGCATTTATAGAGAAATACCGTATTGCCGCGGGTACACAAGTGCCTTCTCTGAAGCAAAGTATCGAACAGGCACTTTGGAATCGTGATTTGACTCAGGTTGATCCTTTTGATTCAGTAGATGAGCTGTTACAGCAATTACCAACTCTTGCTACACGTGAATATTCAATCGCCAGTATTCCAAGTCAGCAAGTGCTACGTCTGGTCGTGCGTCAGCAATCTGATGCACAAGGCCAGTTAGGTCTGGGCTCAGGCTGGTTAACACAGCATACTGCCCTAAATTCACCGATTGCCCTGCGTATTCGCAAGAATCAATCTTTCCATCTGATTGCAGATAACCGTCCGATTATCTGTATTGGTAATGGTACGGGGATCGCAGGTTTGATGAGCTTGCTGAGTGCGCGTAACCGTCAGGACTATACTCAGAACTGGCTCATCTTTGGTGAACGTCAGCGTGCCCATGATTTCTTCTTTGAAGAAACCATTCAGGCCTGGCTGCAAATGGGTACATTAAAACGACTGGACCTTGCTTTCTCTCGTGACCAGCAGGAAAAAGTTTATGTGCATCATAAATTGCGTGAGCAAGCTGAAGAATTGAAACTCTGGGTCGCTCAAGGCGCCGTGATTTATGTGTGTGGTAGCATTAATGGCATGGCCAGCGATGTCGATCAGGCTCTGATTGAAATTCTCGGTGAAAGCACAGTGGATCAATTACGTCTGGATGGTCGTTATCGTCGTGATGTATATTAAGATCAGCTGATCTATAAAAGACCGGGCTTCATGCCCGGTTTTTTATTAATAAGATAGAAGAAAAGATAAAAAGATTAATAAAAATATGAGTATCCAAATATCCAGCCAACTTAAACGAAGTCTCAGCCTGATCTTTGGTTTGATCCTTGGCATAAACAGCCTCTGGTTAATAAGTCAGGGACAAAGACATTTCGGTGTTCTTTTGCCAATTTTCATTAGCGTAGCACTGATCCTGTATGCTCTGCTCTTTTCAGGCATTCAACGCTGGAAACAGCATTCCAGATTTAGAATCTGGTTCTGGAATAGCCTCTGGGCCGGATTTCTACTATGGATGATCAGTGTCGTAATCTTCTTTGCTTATATCCAGATGTCTATTCGTACAAATGAATCTACACAACCTCCTGCCGCTATTCTGGTTTTAGGCAGCGGGATTACGAATGGACAGCCCTCACCCATCTTAAAAAGCCGTCTGGATACCGCGGCAAAATATGCAGCACACTATCCAGATACTTTAGTGATTATGACAGGTGGGCGTAATTATCGGGAAAGGCAAAGTGAAGCTGAAGTCATGCAGCACTATATTAACACTACCTATCCAGAACTCATCAACCCCATTCAACTTGAAGATCGAAGCAGAAGTACTGCTCAAAACCTGATGTATTCTCAAGTAATATTGGAACAACAAAATATAAGTCAAAATGATCCGATTGCGATTGCAACCAGTGATTTTCATAGTCCCCGTGCACGCGCCATTGCCAGACACCAAGGTTATCCGCAAGTGATTAGTTTGAGTGCCAGCACTCCTCTTTATCTGCGCTATAACTCCTGGTTAAGAGAATATTTTGCCTTTTTGAGTGGCTGGTTGCTCAATGAATATTCACTATCTGAATAAGTGACTTAAGCATTAAATTAATTTAAACGGATATGCCTTGGCGAAGGAATCGCTGGATTTTTGAATAGTTCAGGTTTCTGTACATAGACCTGATACAGGTAATTTTTAAGATCCAGCAAAAGTTTTTCAGGCGCGACCAGAATATTCTGCCCTTCCGGTGTCAGATCCAATGACACAATAGTGCTTTCCTGACGTAAGAAAGGAATGACCTTTTCAACAAAATCTTTGAGGGTAATTTCCTGAATCTGGTAATTGGCCCAGTTATCTTTAATGAGTAGTCTGGCCAGACCTTTGCTTTGCCAGGTCGCGAAAGCACGCTGTCCTGTCGGCGTGGCACATAAAGCCCAGCCCTCTTGGTAAAGTGCAAAAATGCCACCTTGGGCAACAATAGCTTCAATAAAATTTTTATAAACTTGTAGCGGATCGTAGGCGGTATTTTGCGATTTGATCGCTGCCTTGCGCTGATATGGATTTCTCATAGTCTGAAATCTTCAAATTATTATAGACTTCGAATTCTATGAAATATTCAGGATTTAGGCAAGAAAGATATGGTGGGCGCTGACGGGATCGAACCGCCGACATTCTGCTTGTAAGGCAGACGCTCTACCAACTGAGCTAAGCGCCCTGAAGAATAAAATAGCAGTGCTATTTTATGATGCAAGACAAGCGAAGCGCGTAGTCTTGAATTTTGAAACACATTTTCCACATCAGGGAATGAAAAATGGCGCAGCGGACGGGACTCGAACCCGCGACCCCCGGCGTGACAGGCCGGTATTCTAACCAACTGAACTACCGCTGCATCGCGTATATCTTTAGAAGATATGGTGGGCGCTGACGGGATCGAACCGCCGACATTCTGCTTGTAAGGCAGACGCTCTACCAACTGAGCTAAGCGCCCTTAAAGGGTCAAACTGTTTGATTCTTAGGATGGCGCAGCGGACGGGACTCGAACCCGCGACCCCCGGCGTGACAGGCCGGTATTCTAACCAACTGAACTACCGCTGCATCACAAAAAATCTGGTGGGCGCTGACGGGATCGAACCGCCGACATTCTGCTTGTAAGGCAGACGCTCTACCAACTGAGCTAAGCGCCCTCAAAAGGTCTATCATGTAAATGGCGCAGCGGACGGGACTCGAACCCGCGACCCCCGGCGTGACAGGCCGGTATTCTAACCAACTGAACTACCGCTGCACTTACACAATGTCGCTATTGTGGCAAACGATTTATCAAGAACTTAAAGTGGCGCAGCGGACGGGACTCGAACCCGCGACCCCCGGCGTGACAGGCCGGTATTCTAACCAACTGAACTACCGCTGCACTATAAGTGTCTCAACTTTGAAAGAAGCTTGGTGGGCGCTGACGGGATCGAACCGCCGACATTCTGCTTGTAAGGCAGACGCTCTACCAACTGAGCTAAGCGCCCTTTCAAATCGACTTCATCGCTTGATGAGGTGCATTATAGAGAATCTTCACAGACTGTCAAACGCTTTTCTGACTGTTTTCTGCTTTTTCGGTGTGAGTGATTAAAAAATAGGTTGATTGTTAAAAAAAACAACACTTTTTGTTTATTTTTTAAGTCTATACCGATTTTTTAAAGATACTCTGTGAAACTAAAAGCCGGATTTTTACGGTTTTACTCATGAAAATTGAGACCAGAACATGCAACAGACTTCAGTATTGCTGAAAGATTATACAAAGCCCAACTCACTGCAACGTTGTGATCCTGTAATCTTTATTTTAAGAGCTTGCAGCCCTCTAAAAACAAATCGATGACTTTTATTGGCGGGCTATAAATCCTGTTTCTAACTCTATTTGTCTATAAAAGTAGAGTACATAGATGATCGATGACCTCATCTACTTTCCCTTATTTAAATAGAAGATATTTCAATTAATTTTAAATCATCCACAAATTTTCTTATGTCATTTAAGTCATTTAAACAGTCAGATTCAAAGGCTGTTCTGAAATATAGACCAGTGCATCTTCATTCACCAGTTCAAACAGCTCGGCCACATCCGTATTCCGCATGCGGATACAGCCATGTGACATTGCAATACCCATCGGCTCAGAATCAGGCGTACCATGAATATAGATATAACGTTGGTAAGTATCACAACCCTCGCCCTGGTTAAAACCTTCTTCAAGCCCACTTAGCCATAAGATCCGGCTGAGAATCCAGTCTCGCTGCGGGAATTGCTGTGCCAGTTCTGCATTATAAATTTCACCTGTCGCTTGACGGGCAATAAACACACTATTTAAAGGTGTCTGCTGGCCAAACTTTTCAGCGACTTTATGCCATCCACGAGGCGTCTTGCCACTATTTTCTGCTTCACCTATGCCATTCTTACCCGTAGAAATCAGGTACTGCTTATTATATTTTGGCAAATATAGTTTTTGTTGGGCGAGATCAATCAGGATTTCTGCCTGATCCAGCTGCAAATGGCTCATGACTTCTCTTTCTCTGTCTTGATAGTTTCTAGTTCTACTTTCTTTGTGGCCATGTGTTCTGGATGGATTATGTCCTGAACTGGTTCGGGTCGACGCCATAACCAGATCGCCACAATCAGCATGGTCACATCAGTAAAGATTTTGACTGCCAGCGGTGCTGTCGTAAATAACATGATAATGCCACTGATGAACATCATGATACTGGCCAGCCATTTGGCCTTGCGTGGCACAGTACCATTGGCACGCCAGGCTCTTAAAGTCGGACCATATTTTGGATGATTCAGCAGCCATGCATCCATCTGTGGCCAGCCTTTGGATGCCGCCCAAGCCGCCAGAATTAAAAATACTGTAGTTGGCATGCCGGGCAAGATTGCGCCGATAAAACCCAGTACGACAAATAGTACGACCAGGCTTCGCCAAAACAATATTTTCATAAATCGGTCCTACCCACAAAATTAGGGGTAGTATAAAGTGTTTTTAAAATCTGTCCGTTGTATTTGTGCACTTTTCACAGGATGTGCTATGCCCTTTTCCAGTCTAAATCATCATCTTGTAGAAGCATGGCAATATTATCAGCATCCTTTGGTGCGGCAACTGGCATTTGCTGTCGGTAGTCCAAACCTTCTGTCTCAAATTCCAGACGAACTTGAAGTCGTCCATGCTTTTGACTTACATGATTCTGAGACTTGGCAACATCACCTGCAAAATTATCATCCACGTCTGAAATATCTGGACCGGCATCCAGAAGAGCTGGAGCAATTCGTGCAGCAGCTTAAAAGCACCCGGCTGGGTTTGCGCTTTGAAATGCTTGTCTGGTTCTGGCTGCTGGATGATGCCTATCATCCTTATAAGCTTTTAGGTCATAGCATTCAGAAAATTGACGGCGCTAAAACACTGGGTGAACTGGATTTTCTGTTATTCAATACAGAGGCTGGTCTGACTGAACATTGGGAAGTGGCGCTGAAATACTACCTCGCAGAAGCCGATTTTAGCCTGCCAAACTGGTATGGCCTAAACCGCACCGATACTTTAATCCGTAAAATGAAGCATTTTACCCAGAAACAGTTTCAGTTTGATGAGGCTCTGGATCAGCAGATTGAGCAGCGTTTCTGCATGTTAAAAGGCCAGCTTTATCTTCCAGTACATCGTGCAGATCAGACCTTACCTGACTGGGTCAATACCCAACGTCGCATAGGCTTATGGGGTCAGCAGATTCCCGACCCAGCGGCTAACTTCTATCGTTTACAACGTCATGAATGGATTTATCCTAATGCGCAGATCAGCAGTTCAAGTCCCTATTGGTGGACAAATGGACTTTATAAAAAGGCTGATCAAGAGGATTTTTATATGTATCGCAGCCCGCTTCTACTACCCTTTCCTGCGCATAAACCCTTTTAAAACATTACATTTATTAACCGAAGCACTATGAAAACCACATATTTTTTATGTCGTATATTTTCTAATCTTAGTTCCACATCATAATAATTTTATTATCGATAATACGGAGATGATGATGAAAAAAATTCTTGCTGCTTCATTGGTAATGGCTTTTGTTTTAACTGGCTGTAACACTGTCAAAGGTGTGGGTAAAGACGTTTCTAAAGCAGGCGAAGCTGTAACAGGCACTGCAGAAAAAACTTCTGAAGAAATCCGTCAAAACTAAACTCTTTCTAGCTTCTCCACAAACCCTATCTCAGATAGGGTTTTTTTATGCAGAACATTCACATTACAGGCCATATTCGCCTATCATAGAGCCGACAAATTTATCGACTTATGAATCCATCGTATGACATCTTCCGCGACTCTTGATTTAAGCCTGCAATTATTACGTCAGCCTTCTGTGACCCCTATTGATCATGACTGCCAGAATATCATGGCAGAACGTTTGAAGAAGGTGGGTTTCAATATTGAATCAATGCGCTTTGAAGATGTTGATAATATTTGGGCGCGTAAAGGTACTGAAGGCCCGGTTTTCTGTTTTGCTGGCCATACCGATGTTGTGCCAACCGGCAACCTGGATGCCTGGAACTCTGACCCATTTGCGCCAGAAATTCGTGACGGCAAGCTATATGGCCGTGGTAGTGCCGACATGAAAACCGCCTTGGCTGCGATGGTTGTAGCCACTGAACGTTTTGTCGAAAAATATCCGAATCATAAAGGTTCAATTGCCTATCTGATCACTTCAGATGAAGAAGGTCCATCGATCAATGGTACGGTAAAAGTGATTGAAACTCTGGAAGCCCGTAACGAGAAAATTACCTGGTGTCTGGTAGGTGAACCATCAAGTACCAACAAACTGGGTGATATTGTCAAAAATGGCCGTCGTGGTTCATTGAATGCCAACTTGACTGTAAAAGGCAAACAAGGTCATGTAGCTTATCCGCATCTTGCAGTGAATCCAATTCATACAGCATCTAAAGCCATTGCCGAACTCTGCGAAACAGTCTGGGATAATGGCAATGAATACTTCCCTGCGACGTCTTTCCAGATTTCAAATATCAATGCCGGTACCGGTGCAACCAACGTTGTTCCAGGTACGATGAACCTGCTCTGCAACTGGCGTTATTCAACTGAAGTGACTGCTGAAGAACTAAAAGCACGTATGCTTGAAATTCTGGATCGTCATGGTGTGGACTATGATATTTCATGGACTTTATCTGGCCTGCCATTCCTGACACCAGTAGGTGAGCTGGTGAATGCCGCTAAAGATGCCATTTTAACTGTGACTGGTACTGAAACTGAATTATCAACTTCAGGCGGCACCTCAGATGGTCGTTTTATTGCGCCTACCGGTGCACAAGTCCTAGAACTCGGTGTACTGAATGCCACAATCCATCAAATTAATGAGCATGTCGATATTGCAGACCTTGAACCACTGGCTGAAATTTATGAGCAGATTCTGGTGAACCTGTTAGCCAATTAATCACCAGATGTAAAAAAAGGAACTCAGAAGAGTTCCTTTTTTTATGTGCTTTGTAATGAATTACAAGCCAATTGAAGACTGAATATAACCCATTTGCGGGATGTGAAATAACTGATCCCCCATACGCACATACTGGAATACTGCGGGGTCAGTCACTTGCTGATCAGCATCGACGACTTCAGAAATACGCAGACGAATGGTTTTCGGCATTTCATTACACATCAGGGCAAAACGCTGATGCACCTCATCTCCTTCAATCACCAGCGCCACACCACTTTTACGTGTAGGATCATTAACTGCATAAACCGGTAATTGCGCATCATGCCACTCAACCACTTTAACCTGGGTATCACTATCCAGTGCAGACAGGACAATATTTTGTGGTAACAGCATTGGATCTTTGCCGTGACAGTCAATAATATAAGCATCAATAAATCCGGTAGATACCGTAATTAAATGCTGAAGTTCCTGCTGACTTATCTGATCAGCCATTTTGGCATTAGTCGTATTCTGACTCATTTATGACCCCTGTTTTTCAGCAATTAACTGTTGAATATTCGCCAGTAATTCAGCTTCCTGGAACGGTTTGCCCATGTAGTGGGTTACGCCCAGACTGAAAGCACGTTCACGGTGTTTTTCACCAGTACGTGAAGTAATCATGATGATTGGCAGTTCACGGTGAATATCGTGGTGACGAACCAGGTTCGTGACCTCAAAACCATCCATACGCGGCATTTCAATATCCAGCAGCATCAGATCCGGACGGACATTTTCAAGCTGCTCAATCGCATCTACACCATCTTTGGCGGTGACTATATCATAGCCCTGACGCTCAAGTAGACGCGAGGTCACCTTACGTACAGTCACCGAGTCATCCACGATCATTACCAGACGGCGAGCATTGCCAGAACGTGAACCATCGCGTTGATCCTGCATGTGTTTCACACGCTGCGTACCATGGATCTGACGGGCAATATTCTGACCATCCAGAATCAGACAAACCTGACCATCACCAAGAATCGTCGCACCAGTGACTACACCAATATTGGCGAACTGATGGCCGATTGGTTTCACCACGATCTGTGCACGTGAACCTACTAACTGATCCACAAGTAAGGCAATGGTTTGACCACTGTTGCCTTTAATCAGCAATACTGGCAGTGAATGCGCTACGTTGTTCAGACGAGGAATTGGCTGATTCGATACGAACTCAGACAGGTAACGCAATTTGTAATTGACGCCATCAATCTTGAAGAAATCGTCTTTACTGTTGAAGTAAGTTTCCAGAGTAGATGGTGCAATACGTACAATACGGTCGATTTGCGCCAGAGAAACGGCGTATTGCTGATCGCCCACTTTTACCATCAAGGCATCGCTGACCGCTACAGTCGTCGGTACGCGAATGGTGAAGGTTGTGCCTTTGCCAACTTCAGAGCTGACAGATACGTGACCACCCAGAGACTTGATCTCGCTTTGTACTACATCCAGACCCACACCACGACCTGAAATCTGGGTTACAGATTTAGCAGTACTGAAGCCTGGGTGGAAAATGAATTGCAGTAGCTCTTCCGAATCCAGTGTCTGATCTTCTTTGATCAGGCCTTGGCTGAGTGCTTTTTCACGAATCTTCTCAGCATCAATACCTTTACCATCATCACTAAATGAGACGATGACATCTGTACCCTGACGGCTGATATTTAACAGGATTGAACCGACTTCCGGTTTGTTCAAGGCAATACGATCTGCTGTATCTTCCAAACCATGGTCAATCGCATTACGCAGCATATGCTCGAATGGCGTTACCAGACGCTCCAGAATATTACGGTCTAATTCACCTTCACTATTCTGAATAATCAGTTCGGCTGGACGGTTCAAGGTCGTAGAAGTCTGACGTACGATACGCTGTAAACGTGGCAACATCCGGTCAAACGGTACCAGACGGGTACGCATCAGGCTTTCCTGAATCTCGGCCTGAATCCGTGATTGTTGCAATAACAAACCTTCAGTTTCACGAATCTTGTCGGATAAGGTGCTCTTGAAGTCAACCAAGTCCGAAGCAGATTCCGCTAGCGACTTGGACAACTGGTTCAGGGACGAATATTGGTCCATTTCCAGCGGGTCAAAGTCTGCATAACGCGAGTTTTCTGAACCGTGTTTGGCAATAATCTGTGATTCCAGCTCACCTTCCATTCGGCGCAACTGGTCCGCCAGACGTTTGATTGCCAGTTCCATTTCGTTCAGGGTATTGCCAAGTTGGCCTAAGTCCATCTCGATACGCGAACGGTTAATTGCATTCTCGCCTGACAGGTCGATCATCTTCTCAACCAGATCAGCAGAGATACGGATCATCTCATGGCTGGTATCGGTATTACCGGTATCGATCCACTCACCCATCATACGTGGTGGCTCAGTACCATCACCTTCGACAAACTCGAAGCTATTTTCTGTGACCAGCGTTTCTGTTTTAGCCAGACGTTCTGGCAGCTGCGCAGTAACATCCACATACGCAATCTTTTTCAGGCTGCTTTGGATCTGTTCAAAATTGCTATAGTCACGCTGGAAGATCGCTTGTCTTAACCAGGCCAGTGTTTTTTGCAGCAAGCCATCATAAGCATTCGAGTTAAAGTGATATACCGCAAACTGCTCGAAAGTGGTTTCCAGTTCATACGCAATGCTGGCCACCTTTTCGTTTTCAACCATGCGCGCACCACCCTTGATACTGTGGGCAGCACGTTGTAATTGAAGCAATAAGCTACGGTCACTACGCTGATCAAACCATTGGTTCAGCAGTTTTTCAGTATTGTCGAGAATCTCTTCTGACTCTTCAAGGAAAGTCTCTTCAACAATTGACTTCAGTTCATCTTCTTCAGAGCGCTCTTCTGCTACAATTTCAACTGGCTCAGTCAAAGTTTCTGTTTCAGTCAGCTCAACTTGTTCATCTTCTAAGTTTAGGGCCGGTTCTAGATCTGAACTTGTATCTTCTAATGCAATCTCTTCCGATGCTTCATCCGCTGTTTGTTCGGAATCAGCACTAGCTTCTGCATATTCAAATTCGACAACAGGAATCGATGTTTCTACCGGAGCTGCAACAGCTTGACCAGCCACCAATGCCTGAATATTTTGCAGAATCGAAATTGCTTCAACAGCCGGATAATCGATACCTTCATCACGGATCGACTGGATACGGTCAGAAACGTTATCTTGCACCAGACGAATGATTTGAATCAGCGCTGGAGTAACAGCGATCTGCTGACGGATGATTCGCTCATAAATACTTTCTAGTTCGTGCGAAATCGAACCGATATGAGAAGCGGTAATCATGTTTGCACCACCTTTTAAGGTGTGCAAGTGACGCATCAGGTTATTCAGTGAAGTCGTATCATCCTGCTTTTTACTCCAGGTATTCAGATCTTCATCAATACCTACCAGTAATTCATCCGCTTCTTCCAGGAAGATATTCAGTAGATCCTCATCGAAATCACGCTGAGTTTCTGCGCTGTCGATGTATTGGCGGTCAGAGGCAATACGCTGGCTTAAAGCAGCGAAGTCAATGCTGGCTGTGGTTGCAGCTTCAGGAATAGAAATTTCTTCTGATACTTGTTCAGCAGGAACATTGTCTTCAGCAAAGATTTCCAGGTCCTGCTGTACAAATGCAGCCAGTTCACTCAAGGTTTTTTGCGTATCATCATTCAGAATGACACGCTGGCCTGCTGCCAGGGTATCGAATAAATGAATGAATTCCTGATGTGCCTGGGCAAAGAGCTCATAAGCATAATCACTATTCAGCAGTACCGGTTTTTCCAGCAAGGCATCATAAGCAGATTTTAAATCTGTCGTAAACTCATGAATACCCAGTGCGGCACGGTTATCTGTATGTGCAAGCAGCTCGGCAGCCTGCTCGCTTAAAGCCTGAATATATTCCGGATAATCGACTTTAGCCCGTTTATCGAATTCAAATTCGGCATCCAGCAACAGGTCAATCTCCAGTTCAACCAGCTTGGTCACCAGACCTTGGGTTTCAACTGTTTCCGTTTCAGTGGCTGCGAAGCCATAATCATTCCAGACACGCTCAAAAGTCGCATACACTGCTGCCAGTTTGCTGCTATCACCCTGACGTAACAAATGCAGATAGTCGCTGACAAATTCAGCATACTGAATTAATACAGCAGTTTCTTTTGAGGTGGATGCAATTTCATCCTGAAGCAGTGTTTTAAACAGATGTTCTACTTTAGAGCTGGCCTCGAAGATTTCTTCGATCTGTGCCATGGACGAACTGCCGCGCAAAGTATGAATAGCACGAATCAATGCATTATAATCCTGCACTTTTTCATTTTCGCTACGCAGGAACTTGGCAATCGTTTCGAGATGCTCTTCCGCTTCCTCGATAAAGATCGCCACGGTTTCTTCTACATCACTACGTGCAGCATCTTCACTATCAGCTTCTTCAAGCTCAAATTCTGTTGTGCTTATTTCTATTGCTGCAGTTGTATCTTGATCTTCAGCCGAATCACCTAGCTCAAGACCTGTGATCTGACCCTCGGCAGTCAGACTGTCTGCTAGTTGCAAGAGTTCTTCTAAAGCCGGTTCAGGTGTTATTTGTTGTTGTAATTGCTGACCTAAAAGCACGACTGGGCGTAGGTCAACATCGAGTTCCTGCACCTGTTTGAATTTTGGATATAAAATAAACTGGTAAATATTCAGTACAGCTTTGGCATACTGTTGAATTGTAGGCGTTAACTGGATTGAGCCTGAAAGTACCCGATTTAAGGTATCTTCCACTGCCCAAGCAATTTCACCCGCAGATTTAGCCCCCACCATACGGCCTGAACCTTTCAGGGTATGAAAATGGCGGCGAATGGTTTTCAGGTTTTCCTGATGAGCCGGATCACTCAACCATTCTGGAAATAAAGCATTTAACTCAACGAAAATCTCTTCGATTTCCTCGACAAAAATTTCAAGAATTTCTGCATCTTGATCAAGATAACTGTCTTCAGGAAGCGTTGTCGTTTCAACTAAATTTTTTAATATTTCTTTCATAGCTAATGCTTCTTACGTTGTGCCGCCAAGAAGGGCGCTCAAACTTAATTGTGACCGTCACGCGAGACCTAACCTTATGTAGTCAAGTCCATCTTGTCGAGGCTTTATCTGTATTTCTGAATGTGCCTCAACCTAGGTTAAGGCACACTCCCCTCATACTTTCTGACTTTATTCTGGTAGTTTAAAGTCAGATACAGATTCACGTAATGCATCGGCCATGTTCGCCAATTCAGATACCGAACGTGCTGTATCGAAGGTTGCACTCGTAGTTTGTGAAGTAATTTCCTGTACGACATTCATCGTGGTCGCAATATGACCCGCAGATGCAGACTGAAGTTTCGCAGCATCGGAAATGTTCGCAATCAGTTTTGCCAGGTTATTCGATACCGTTTGAATCTCATCCAGTGCCACACCAGCGTCTTTAGACAGGTTCGCACCACGTACAACTTCGGCTGTGGTTTGTTCCATTGAAATTACGGCTTCGTTGGTATCCGTTTGAATGGTTTTTACCAAGCCTTCAATCTGTTTGGTTGCAGAGGCAGAACGTTCCGCAAGACGCTGGACCTCATCCGCTACCACGGCGAAACCACGACCAGCTTCACCCGCCATCGACGCCTGAATCGCTGCGTTCAATGCCAAGATGTTGGTTTGGTCGGCAATATCGTTAATCAGGGCTACGATGTTACCAATTTCTTGTGAAGATTCACCCAGACGTTTAATACGTTTAGAGGTTTCCTGAATCTGTTCACGAATCGTATCCATACCTTCAATAGAACGGTGTACAACGTCTGCACCATTTGCAGCAATTTGTACTGAACGTTCCGCAACGACTGCAGATTCTTCCGCGTTGGCAGATACCTGGTCAATGGACATTGCCATTTCGTTAATCGCAGCAGATGCACCCGCAATCTCTTGTGCCTGGTGTTCAGATGCTTCAGCTAACTGGTTGGTAATGCTTTGAGTTGTCGCTGTATATTGCGCAACTTCCTGAGAAGTTTCGGTAATACGAGATACCAAGTCACGCAACTGGTCGATCGCGAAGTTAATCGAGTCGGCGATCGCACCGGTAAAGTCTTCCGATACTGTTGCATATGAACGTAAGTCACCATCCGCAAGGTCGGCAATCTCGTCTAGTAAACGTAAAATCGCATTCTGGTTACGGTCATATTCTTCTTGAAGACGGGTTACACGCTGTTTATCCGATGCACCACGTAGGGTTAACAGGCGGAATACACAGAGTAGGAAGCCGATCAATAACAGAATTAACAGTACCGCTGGAACGATTGTTTTCAGACCAGAGTTACCAGACAGTTTGTTTAGGTTATCGAGCAGGGCATCCGATTGCGAGAAAATTGACGCAGATGCCTGACGTACTTTTACGATTTGCGCAGAGTTTTTCAGGATTGTCGCAGATGCTGATTCAAGTACATCATCATATTCTGCTTTAATGCCTTCAAGAGACTCGCGCAGGTTTGGATCAGTAATACGTTGTACACCCAGTTCAGCAGAACCGTTTAACTGTGCATTTAAGTATGAACCGAAAGTTTCGGTATCGGCACTGAAGTCGTCCGCTGATTCACGTGAACCGTCGTTACCGGTCAATACCAAGCTGATCGAACGTAAAATACGTTCCGCAATAAATACCTGGTTTTTCGCAATGACCACCTGGTTAGACGGCATGTCTTGACGCGCCATCTGGTCGACCATCAAGTTATATTCGGCCTGAATTCCCGGGATCGCTTCACCAATCGCAATGTTGGTGTCATATAACTGGTTAATGATTTTTTGTTGCGATGCAATCAGGTCAATACTAGAAGATACTTCTGTCCACTGTTTATCTACTGCTTGCAGCGCTTCATTATTGGAATGGATATTTTTTACAGTCTCAAGGTTTTCAGCAAAAGCTTTTTGAGAATCTGTCAGATTTTTCATCGCCTCAGGTGTACCAGAAGCCGTTGCTTCAGTTGCCTGACGTGAAATGGTTTGTGAAAGCAGACGTAAATCACCCAGACTTTGTGTCAGCTGGTTGGCACGTGGCACACTGTAGAAAAGATACAATAAAGTGATGGTTGCCGCTAACAGACAGCCGGCTGCACCATAAATAAACGGTTTAGACTTTTCACTATCACCAAATACACGTGACAACTGATCTGTTTGTGATTGAATCTTGGATAAAAAAGTATTGCCACTTTTGCGGCTACCTTCACCTGTATTTTTCTTTTTAAGTTTAAAGCCCATGCAGCCTCTCCCCGATTTACGTCTTTATTACTTTCGTGCGCGACGTTTAATTTATAAATTTTATAGATGCGTTCATAAATTTTGGATTTTGCAACAGACGACTGAATAAGAACACATGCCATTGCTGGTTATGCTGGTGGAAAAATCCCTGACAGTATTCTTGTAAGTTATTATCCAATTCAGTTGTTTTAGAAAAAAAACTTTTCTTATTAAAATGTTGTATACCCAAAACTTGATCAACAACCAAACCGACATATTGGTCATTATGGTGAATACATAATACTTTTTGAGTCGGTGAAAACTGGCTACTCTGTCCTGATACATATTGAGTCAAATCAGAAACTGATAATAACCTTCCCCGAATATTGGCCAACCCTAAAACCCATGATTGAGTATTAGGAACTGGCGTATATTTTGGAGGATAGATCACTTCGGATACTTCCCCCAGCGGGGCAACAAAATATTGCCCCATCATCTCAAAAGCAATGCCTGACCATCGGTTGACTTCATTTTCATTAGAAACGTAGTTTTTATTTCCCCGTTTCGCAATGCGAAGCAATTCGATAAATCCATTTGCTGCCATAGAGCTTATCCTGCGTTGAGGTGGTGCTTAATCACTTCAATCAACTGTTTTTCATCTACCGGTTTTGTAAGATAATCTGCGGCGCCCTGACGTTTACCCCAAACGCGGTCAGTGGCCTGATCTTTGGTACTTACAATCACAATCGGAATATGCTTGGTGGTTGCACCACGTGCAATTTGACGTGTTGCCTGGAAGCCATTCACGCCTGGCATGACCACATCCATCAATACCAGATCTGGCAACTCAGCCTGAGCCATGGTTACCCCATCTGCACCATTGGATGCTTCAATCACCTCAAAGCCATGTTTAGAAAGAATCTCTCTAAAACGGAATGTTTCTGTCGGTGAGTCATCTACGATTAAGATACGCGCCATGCCAATTCCCCTAAAAAATCAATTATTAAGCACTAATATGGTTACGGATTGCGTTAAGCAATTCATCTTTACTGAAAGGTTTAGTCAAGTATTCGTCCGAACCAACAACACGACCTTTGGCCTGATCAAATAAGCCATCTTTACTCGAAAGCATAATCACAGGAATATTCTGATAATTTTGAGAATTTTTAATCAATGCACAAGTTTGATAACCATCTAGACGAGGCATCATGATGTCTACAAATACGATATCCGGATTGGTTTCTGCGATTTTTGACAAAGCTTCAAAACCATCTACCGCAGTCACGACTTCATATCCTTCGCGCTGTAGAAGAGTTTCTGCTGTACGACGAATGGTCTTTGAGTCATCAATGACCATAACTTTTAGATTTTGGAATTTATCGTCCATTTTGACCCTTCCCATTTTAGAAACGATGCGCCATAAGGCTCATAGGATTATTTTATTACGATCGATAAACATTTTTAACACAAATCCACTTGTATTATCAATGAACATTTTCTACACAAGTGTGCATAAATGGCGGATTTTCATTAACCATTTCACATTTTTATTTTGTCATTGCTTTTTTTTTGACTGATGGTAGTTTTTAATTCGTGAATTTGAGTCTAATATAGCATTATTATTACTTTAAAATAAGTAATTTAGTCAACTTTCAATTGGGGAGCCAATGATGAGTCAGTTTTCAGAAAAACTTGCTTTCATTGATAAAAATAAAATGACTGGCCGATTCATATTTGCAGTGACACTTTTTCTTCAGGTCACCATTTCTTATGCCTCAACTAACCAGCCACCAAAAGCCACCTGGTACCGCTATTATGATAATAAAGGTGTGGCCAATATCAGCACTAACGTTACCCCCAACCATATCCGCTATGGATATGAGGCACTTGACCAGAATATGCAGGTCATTAAACGTGCACGTCCTTATAATGTCGATAAAGATATTAAACAGGCGCCGCAACGTGCCCAGCAGGCTCAGCGCATTGCAGAAGACCAGAAACTGAAACGTGCCTATACCAATAGCCATGTTGCTCTACAAAAAAAGAATGAAAGTCTGAGCCAACTTAAAAAACAGATTGCCTTTCAGCAAGAGCAGATGAAACAGTTGCAGCAAGACCGGGTTATGTTTTTACGCCAAGAACGTGAATATTTACGTAAAGGCAATAATCCCCCGGCATCTTTGAAAGCCAACCTTGAAAACAACCAGAAAAACCTGATTTCTCAAAAAGAAAATATTCAATCTTTACAAACTCGCTATCGAAATATGGAAGCGGAATACGACAGAATTATTGCCCGTTTAAAAGCACTTGAATAAACACAAATAACTTGTTGTTGCTTTAAACGACCACAAGTGAAAAGGATTAATATGCCATTTGCACAGCATTTTCATATTTCAAAGACCCCTTCTTCGCGCTCTGTATTGATGGTGAGTGCACTTTGCTTAAGTCTTTTTCTAAGCGGCTGCAATAAAAATGAATCTACACCGCAAGCCGAAAGTCCCAAAACAATTGAACTAATTCTTCAGGATCTGGTAGCTGTAAAAACAGGTACTTCAATCCAGAAATCCGCATTTACCGGCACTATTCGCGCAGTCAACCAAAGCAGTATTCAAGCGCAGGTTTCGGCCACTGCCACCAGTGTTAATGCTCAGGTCGGTGACAATGTAGCTAAAGGTCAGGTACTGGTTCGCTTAAATAATCAGGACAATGCCGCACGTCTGGCTCAGGCCCGTGCCAATCTGGCATCTACCCAGGCACAGGCCAATCAGGCGCGTAACATGATGCAGCGCAAAAAGCGCCTGCTCGACCAAGGCTTTATTTCTAAAGTTGAATATGAGCAAAGTCAGGTTGACTATCAGGCCCAGGTTGAAAATGTCCGCGCACAGCAAGCCAATGTCGATATTGCCGTAAAAGCCGATCGTGATGGCATTATCACCAGCCCGATTAGTGGCGTGATCACCCAGCGTCAGGTTGAGCCCGGTCAAACCGTGGCGATCGGACAAACCCTGTTTGAAATCGTAAATCCAAATCAACTGGAAATTCAGGCCCGTGTCCCGAGTGAGATGCAGTCCAGTCTGCGTTTAGGTAGCAAAATTGAATACCAGATTCAGGGCAATCCAAACACATTTACCGCTGCTATTAGCCGGGTATCTCCAATTGCTGATCAGGCTAGTCGCCAGATTGAATTCTTCGCCAGACCAAATGAAAGTATTCCCTCTTTAAGTATTGGCTCTTTTGTTGAAGGCAATATTCTGAGTTCTCAACAAGTTTCTGGTCAGATTATTCCCCTCGATACCATTCAGGATATCCAGAATAAACCTTATGTCTGGGTTATTCGCCAGAACAAAATTATTAAAGTGAATGTTCAGGTTCTGGAACAGCGCTATAACCAGAATACTGCAGTGATCCAGGGTCTGGAAACAGGTGATCAGGTCAGTCGCATTCCATTTACCGAGGCAGATCTCAACAAGCCAGTGACAGTGCGTTCCAACTAATCAGACAGGATCATTAATATGTGGTTTACCCGAATTAGTGTGAAGTATCCCGTCTTCACTATTATGATGATGTTCTGTTTGATGGTACTTGGACTGGCTTCCTGGCAGCGCATGGGTGTGGAAGAATTTCCGGATGTCGATTTCCCCTTTGTCGTAATTTATACGAATTATCCAGGTGCTTCTCCAGAAACTGTTGAATCGGAAATTACCAAAAAACTCGAAGACCAGATCAATACTATTTCCGGTTTAAAACAGGTGATTTCACAATCCAGTGAAGGCCTGTCGATGATTACGGCCGAATTCAATCTGGAAGTGCCTTCAACCACGGCAGCACAGGATGTCCGTGACAAAATTGCTTCAGTCACCGCTGAATTCCGTGATGAAATTCAGGAGCCAGTCGTCGAGCGTTATGATCCGACTGCCAATGCAATCATGTCGATCGTATTTGAATCTGACAATATGGGCTTAAAAGCACTAAGCTCCTATCTGGATCAGCGCATTGTTCCACAACTACGGACTGTTCCGGGTGTAGGTACAGTCAACCTGCTCGGTGATGCACAGCGCCAGATTCGTATTCAGGTTGAACCACAGAAACTGCAAGCTTTTGGCATTGGCGTGGATAGCGTCATTAATACTCTGAAATCTGAAAATATCGAAGTTCCGGGCGGTACATTAAAATCTGGCAACTCGGAACTGGTGATTGAGATCAATTCCAAAGTCCTGCATCCCCTCGCCTTTGGCGATCTGGTCATTGCCAATAAAAATGGTGCACCGATCTTTCTGAAACAGGTCGCAGAAATTGAAGATAGTCAGGCAGAACTTGAAACTGGTGCATTTCTGGATGGCAAGGCTGCAGTGGCTGTCGACATTCTGCGTAGCTCTGATTCTAATGTTATTGAAGTAGTAGACAGTACCTACAAAACTCTTGAAAGCATTAAAGCCCAATTGCCACAAGGAACCACCTTAAAAGTTGTGGTGGATTCTTCAAAAAGTATCCGCGGCACCATTGGTGATGTTGCGCGTACCATTATTGAGGGTGCGGTTCTTGCTGTGCTGATTGTTCTATTATTTTTAGGTTCTTTCCGCTCAACGGTCATTACTGGCCTCACTTTACCGATTGCATTGCTCGGAACTTTGACCTTTATCTGGGCTTTTGGTTTCAGCATCAATATGATGACCTTATTGGCCCTGTCTTTAAGTATCGGTTTGCTGATTGATGATGCAATTGTAGTACGGGAAAATATCGTACGGCATACCGATATGGGTAAAGACCATGTCACTGCCGCGCTGGACGGCACCAAAGAAATTGGCCTTGCCGTTCTGGCAACAACACTGACCATTGTCGCGGTATTCTTGCCTGTTGCCTTTATGGGCGGAATCATTGGCCGTTTCTTCTATCAGTTCGGTGTAACGGTGAGTACCGCCGTTCTGATTTCCATGTTTGTTAGCTTCACTCTAGATCCAATGCTATCTGCGCATTGGGCAGAAAAGAAAAAAGATCCCAATAAAAAGCCAGGTCGAATTAAACGTTTCTTTAACTGGATTTCAGGCAAATTAGACAATTTAAGTCATGTCTATGAAAAGCTATTGAAACTAGCTTTACGCTTTAGATTCATTACTATTGTAATTGCAGTGGCGTCTTTGTTTGGCGCTCTAGCCCTGTCGAAACTGATTGGTACCGAGTTCGTACCTGTCCCGGATAAGGGTGAAATCCGGATCAAGTTTGAAACTCCAGTCGATGCTTCACTGGAATATTCACAAGCCAAACTGCAGCAGGTCGATAAAATTGTACGTCAGCATCCTGATGTACGTGCAACTTACGGCGTAATTAATGGTGTGACCGATCGCGGTAAAAACCATGTCAGCTTACGTGTCACTGTGACTCCGCGGACTGAACGCGAGAAAAGCTTGAATGATCTCAATAATGAATTCCGTCAACGTTTACAATCTGTGGGCGGCATTACCATTACCTCAGTCGCTTCCGCGGATGAAACCGTATCGGGTGGCCAAAAGCCGATTATGATTTCAATCAAAGGCCCTGATTTGAATGAACTACAGAAGATTTCCGATCGCTTTATGGTCGAGATGGCTAAAATTGATGGCATTGTCGATCTTGAATCCTCACTGAAAGAGCCAAAACCGACCTTAGGTGTACAGATCAATCGCGTTCTGGCCAGTGATCTTGGTTTGTCAGTCAATCAAATTGCCAATGTGGTTCGCCCACTGATTGCCGGCGATGATGTCACCACCTGGCAGGATGAAAAAGGTGAAACTTATGATGTTAACTTACGCCTGACCGAAGACCGACGTACCTTGCCAAGTGATCTGCAAAATATGTATATCACTTCATCTAAAATGGATGGCAATAATCAGCCGATTTTGATCCCGCTTTCTAGCGTCGCGAATTTTGAAGAAAAACTGGGAGCTTCTCAGATTAATCGTCGAGATCTGGCGCGTGAGGTGCTGGTTGAAGCAAATACCTCTGGACGCCCTGCAGGTGACATCGGTACTGACATTAGCAGACTTCAGGATAGTTTCGACATGCCGCCGGGTTATAGTTTTGATACCCAAGGCGCCAATGCAGACATGGCAGAATCCGCAGGTTATGCGCTCACTGCGATTACCCTGTCGATTGTATTTATTTATATCGTATTGGGTTCACAGTTCAACAGCTTTATTCACCCTGCTGCCATTATGGCTTCATTACCCTTGTCATTAATTGGTGTATTCCTGGCGCTATTCCTGTTTAATTCGACCATGAACCTGTTTTCAATTATCGGTATTATTATGCTGATGGGCCTGGTGACCAAAAATGCGATTCTGCTTATCGACTTCATCAAGAAAGCCATGGATCGGGGTGAAGCCCGTTATGATGCGATTCTGAATGCCGGCAAAACCCGTTTACGTCCAATTCTGATGACCACCAGTGCCATGGTCATGGGAATGGTGCCGCTCGCTCTGGGCTTAGGTGAAGGTGGTGAACAAAGTGCACCGATGGCACATGCCGTGATCGGCGGGGTAATTACCTCCACCCTGCTGACATTGGTCGTGGTTCCAGTGATTTTCACTTACCTGGATGACTTTAAGAATTTTATGCTGCGCCAAGCCCGTAAAATCATGGCATAATTTAAACCATCACAATGAGGTGACATTCACGAATGTTCACCTCATTTTTTATTGTATAATCTCTGCTTTAACGCTTAATTTTTTTAGGACAGTTTCCATGCGCGCGAGTCGCTTTTTATTTGCAACGTTGAGAGAAACCCCGAACGATGCTGAAGTTATTTCACATCAGCTGATGCTTCGTGCCGGTATGATTCGTAAGTTGGCTTCAGGTTTGTACACCTGGCTGCCGATGGGCGTTCGCGTATTAAATAAAGTTGCAGCGATCGTTCGCGAAGAGATGAATAACGCGGGTTCACTCGAAGTCTTGATGCCTGTGACCCAACCAGCTTCTCTTTGGGAAGAATCTGGTCGTTATGTGCAATACGGTCCTGAACTATTACGTTTTAAAGATCGTCATACCAATGACTTTGTGCTTGGCCCAACACATGAAGAAGTGATCACTGATCTGGCACGTAATGAGCTAAAAAGTTACAAACAACTGCCTGCAAACTTCTACCAGGTTCAAACCAAGTTCCGTGACGAAATTCGTCCTCGTTTTGGCGTAATGCGCTCACGTGAATTCATCATGAAAGATGCCTATTCTTTCCATGCGGATCAGGAATCTCTGCAAGAAACTTACGACAAAATGTACGAAGCGTACTGCAAGATCTTTACCCGTTTAGGTCTGGATTTCCGTCCAGTACAAGCGGATACCGGTTCAATTGGTGGCTCAGGTTCACACGAATTCCACGTCTTGGCTTCAAGTGGTGAAGATGATATCGCCTTCTCAACTGAATCTGATTATGCGGCTAACATCGAAATGGCTGAAGCGATTCTGGTGGGCGATCGTGCTGCTCCAACTCAAGAACTGAAAGTGGTTGATACCCCAAATCAAAAAACGATTGCTGATGTATCAAGCTTCCTTGGCACTGACCCTGCACATTCAGTGAAGGCATTACTGGTTCAAGGCGTTGCAGCTGAAGAAGGTAAAGCAGCTCCTGTCGTTGCCCTGTTCCTTCGTGGTGATCATGAACTGAATGAAATTAAAGCCGAAAAGCATCCAAAAATTGCTGCGCCTTTGGCTTTTGCTACTGAAGCTCAACTTGCTGAACTAGGTTTGACTGCTGGTTTTGTAGGTCCGCAAGGTTTAGTAGAGAAAGGCCTAACAGTGATTGTTGACCGTGCTGCTTCTGTACTTTCTGACTTTGTTGCAGGTGCAAACGAAGCAGACAAGCACTCAACTGGCGTGAACTGGGAACGTGATGCGCAGTTTAGCGAAGTTTATGACCTGCGTAATGTGGTTGAAGGCGATCCTTCTCCAGATGGTAAAGGTACACTTCAAATCAAACGTGGTATCGAAGTAGGTCATATCTTCCAGTTAGGCAAAAAATACTCTGAAGCTTTAGGCTGTAAAGTCTTAGGTGAAGATGGCAAACCATTCACTGTAACCATGGGTTGTTATGGTATCGGTGTGACACGTGTCGTAGCATCTGCAATTGAACAGAATTACGATGAAAAAGGTATCATCTGGCCGGCTGCGATCGCTCCATTTGAAGTGGCAATTGTGCCAATGAATGCGCATAAATCACCTCGCACTTTAGAAGCAGCTGAAAGCTTATATGCAGAACTGCAAGCTGCTGGTTTTGACGTATTGCTTGATGACCGTAACGAGCGTCCAGGTGTGAAATTCTCTGATCTTGAATTGACTGGTATTCCACATCGCATTGTGATTGGTGAAAAAGGTCTGGATGCAGGTACTTTTGAATATAAAGGTCGCCGTGATGCAGAATCAGTAAATCTTTCGAAAGAAGAACTACTGGCAAAAATTGCGAAATAATATTTTCTAACGAACACAAAAAATCCCGCCTAGAGCGGGATTTTTTATGTCTCTAACTTAGCAGAACTTATGCCCGCCAAAGCAGTTTGAGGTCACATTCTGGTTCTGTAGCAGCTTGTCCATTAAGGTTAAAGTTGCAGGAGTACCATCTACATAGTTAGTAAATTTACCTACATCAATATTCAATTTACGTACCACCGCGACATTCGCCAGAGACCCTAAAGCCTCGCCCACACTGACATCAATCAAGTTTTCAGGACGTAAAAGAAATTCAGAAATAGCAGTTGCTACCTGAGGTAACACGAATGAAATATCAACTTCATCTGTAGTTTTTAATACACCCAGTTGAATCGGGTCTTTAAAAGATAGCCACCAACCTGGTTTGGCAATATCAGCCGCGTCCGCACCTTGCCAATGCACATTCTGACTCTGTAAAGACAAATAACCGCCTGTACCATTTAATGGAATATTATGGATCATATTCAGAGCTTGGACAAAGGTGATGTCCATATTCAGGTTATCCAGACTTGAACCAGCACCCATTTGAAAGAAAGAATGTGTTCCTAAATTAAGAAATCCAATTAATGGATCAAACTCTACATACAGCTTATCTTTTGAAAAATCTGGTGTACCAATCACATCACTTGGCAAAGTTGAACCCGTTAAAGCCTTTGCTAATGGAATCGAAGCAATAGTAGAACGGATATTACTTACAGTCGCTGACTTTAAGCGTTGCCCAGTCACGACAGTTTCTGGCATAGTAAAGTCTACCCGCATGGAAGGCACTGTAATCCCGGTATGGCCATCAGCACCTGGCTTACTGGTAAAAGTACGTGTTTGTCCTAAAGCCTTTAGATTCCCTGAGATTTTTTCATCATTTGCAATACCAAAGGTTCCCGCTTTTGTAACAGACTCACCAGTGGTTTGCGCCATTTTCATATAACCACTAAAACTTTTGAGGCCATCATTCGGATTTTCGATGTTGTCAGTCCCCATGGTTAAGAGTCCGACAATTTTATCTGCACCTAGACGAAAACCGACCACTTCACGGGTAGAAGCACTTCCACCATTTTTAATTGCAAACTCAACAAAGGGATTACTCACACTGGCACTGGTATTAGCACGGTCACCTGAAAAGACAGGGTTACCCTTATCATCAAGACTGGTATTTAAGCCACTCAATGCCAAGTTAGAAATATCAATATCACAGCCATTAGTATTCCCAATACTGTTATTCGTTCCACCACAACCGAGCTGCAAAGTTTTGATATTAATGTTCAGTTCCATTAAAGCTTCAATACTTAGCTTATGGAAGTTAATCCCTTGTGATGAATCATAAGCATTTTCCAAATTTAATAAGGCCTGTGCATCAACTGCCGATAAAGCCTCATCGTCTAAGGCTGTCATTGCCATCGCCTGTTGACTAAGGCCCATTAAAGTGACAATCAAGCTATTCAATATTATTTTTTTCATGAAATCATCCCTTATTTCAGCGCGGTGTAATGCCAAGCGTACTGCGCATGGTTCCGCCTGTGAGTGCAATTGTTGCTATATTCTGCATATTGCCATTTGTGGTCATGGCCATGTTGGTTCTAAACGGCTCGATAATCTTCTGATCTTTATTAAATTTAATTTGATTATCTAAAGTAACAGTATCTTCACTCACGCCTATTTTGGTGATTAATCCTAAATTCCCTTCCATACGATTAAAGTTAATCGCAGAAGTATGAACTGCACCTGTGCTATCTACATCTTCATTAATCAGACTAAAATAACTACCAAGATTATTAACATCACCTTTTTCTGTAGAAGTTAATGTTCGGAACTTAAAGTTTGCATCCAACGATAAATAATTTTCGCCTGCTACATCCAGTCCCGGAATAATCATTAACTCACCACTACCATCAAGCATCATGGCAATTGTTGTTAATACATCATCGCGTTTAGAAAAGTTGTCATCAGGAACAAACTGATCACATTTATTGCCTGATACACAGTTATATTTAGATCCCGGTAATTGGCCAATTGCCACTTCAGCTTTAGCTGCGATCAGCAATTTATCAGCTTTTACATAGATGCCTTCATCTTCATAACCAATCACCCCTTTGGATTCAATAAAGGCATCAATATTTCGAAGGCCAGCATAATAGTTTCGCGCATGGCCATTCTCTACACCACCATCAATTAAAAGAATTGAAGTTGTACTTGGTGCTCCAGTTTTGGCATCCTTTCCATAACCTTCAGTTGATGCCATCACGTTATAGGCAATACCATTCTTGTCACCGTCATATTTTGTACCCGACAAAGCAACATTGGCATTCAGGTTGTAAATTGGAATACCAATTCCCCAAGAACCACTATTCCCGGAAATAATACCAGTATCATTAGAAATAAAATTTGCTTTGGCTGCAATCGACTGGAAATCCATACCCCGTATGGCGATTAGTGCAAAATCCTGATTAGCAGACGTACTGCTTAAAGTTTGCTGCAAAATCGGATTACTTTGTCTAAGTGTTGACTTAATATTGTCATTAACTAAAAATTCTAGGCTCTGCGCCTGAATTGTATTGATATAAATATCGCCAAAATCGATATATGCATTATTTTTTCCAGTTAATGAACGTAATTCATTAAACTGAACTGCATAGCTTCCTTTACCCGTATGACCAATTTCCAAAGTCGTTGGTTTTAAACCCTGTGCTGCTGCCACTTCCTGATTGGTAAAATCAGCTGATAAACCAAGATGCAAGCCGCCTTCACCTGCGTTATAGCTTGAAACACTGCGATCTTGTCGCGTCAGCACACCACCAACTTTATTACTTATATCAAAAGAGTTCAGTTTTGACTGATCAGCACCTAACGACAAACGTGCATTACTCACTGCACCCGAAATACCATAGCGCATGATATTTTTTAAATCGCCATCTCCATTCTGATAGCGTAAATCAAAGTTTAATCCAGCTGTTTGCGCACCAGTTGTTCCTACAGCCACTGGTTTTAAATTAATTAGATGGTCTTGTGTGCCACTTTTACTGGCGAGTACGACGCCTTGTATCGGGTCTATATACATATAGCCCGTACCAGCGAAGTTAAAATTAAAGTTATCTAGAACTAAGCTATTTGTACCTAAAGTATGTTTGATCGTGGCATCTTGCAAATTGAAATCGATAGTAGCTGTTTCATTCTTATTGAATAAACCTGCTGTCGTATGAAGCACCATTTTAAATGGACTATCAATCGCAAGACCTAATTTGCCCAAATTTTGATTGTTTTCGACACAGCTTGTTCCAACACAATCCTTACTCACAAGTTTAAAATCTGCATTGGCACTAAAGGGAGCTACGCTTGCTTCTAGACGGATCCCTGCACCAGCATCGGTCGCACCGACATCAAACTTAAGCTGGCTTAAAATCGCATTTTGATCTTTGCCTAAGATTTCTACTTTATGCAATCCCAGTCCCATCTTGGTATTTACATCAGCATTCGGGTCATACCAATTGAGCTGTTCAACTTCTACTTTTGATACCTCGTGTGTAATCGTAATACCGTCTTGACCAGTGATATGACCCAATTCTTGTTCTTCAATCAGCTCTAGTGCATAACTATGCTGTGCTAAACAGACACATGCCGTTAATAATTTAATTTGTGATTTTATTTTTTTCATTCTTTCATCCCTATACTGCATCCATGCAGTTAGCAACGGCTTTGTGCACTCCCAGCTGAGCAGTTAAAGCCAAATATTTTTAAGTTTCCTGACATGTGCATGTTGCCGTGCATATTGAGACCCATAAACCCCTTCTCACGCCCCCGGTCAAATTCCGGAACATCTGCTGAGGCAGTGGTATATGTACCGTCCGCTTTATAAACACGATTGGTGAAGGTCGTATACCTCTCTGAATTGGCATAGCCTTCTTTATCGCCCTCACCGGTTCCGGTTTCAATAGCCAAAGTATTAAAACCCAAGTTTCTGATTTTTAAAGGTTTATCATCATAAAAAGTGATTTTCATGGCTGTTTGAGGATCGCCTGCCACATTAGTAATTGTAGTGCCATCGATAGAAAACTTATCAATTTGCAGGGTGCCTTGTATGCCTTTAAATACCAGCCATTTTTTATTGCCTTGAGCATCAACATGATTGTTCGGAGAAATAGCCAAGCGACAAAACAAGGTGTTAATTCCACAATCTGTTGTTGGCTTGTAATACACCTCTAACTTATTAGCGACCGTTTCAGAAATTTGAGATTTCGTTAAATCAGTAGCGTATTGATGGTTGAGTGACAAGGTCCAGCTTAAATCTGCTCCGCCTTGACCCGTTTCCGCTGTCATTTGCTGCGGATCAAGACTGACCAAGCCGGCTTGTGTCGCAAAAGAAATCCCAAGAACTGTAGCAAGCATTAACTTTTTCAACATTGCCCTATTCCTTTATAGACCTGTAGTTTTTATTTTTAGATGTTGAATCAACACACCATCAATCACTGCTGAACCAAAATTCCTCATTGAGTTATCAGTAGCCCCCCTAAATACCACACCAGTAGCATTATTATCATCTTTTGCCTTCAGCATATTAGTATTGGCAATACGTTCAACAGAACCAATGGCGATACTACTGTGAGTTGCATCGCGTCCTTGATACAAGGCAATGCTATCTGAAGCTTGAGCTTTAATTTCAGTACCACACGTATATACATTACATGTAGAGCCTAAAAGTGCTTCTGATCCTAAAAAACCACCTTTTCCATCTGGATAACGCTGATAAATCCGGTTGTAAATATCTGGAATTTTAGGAATACGTGTCACTTCCAAAATAATATTATTTCCTTCCGAACCCACAACAAAAGGCTGATACATACTTCCTAGTACCAAATTGATATTCGGGCTATATAAATACAATCCCTCGGTATCATGAAATATAGGAGCTGCAGAGCCATTTAAAGCAGGAGTCGGACCATCTCCATCAAGATTATTCTCTTTTGCTGCACTACTAATACGAATCCCTTTACTGTTCAAATTGTTTGAATCACTGGTCAAAGTAGAGGGATCATCATTAGTATTGAGTCGGATCAGACTCGCCAGGCCCAAGGTTTGACTATATGCAAGATCAGGCGATGTAAGGGTTTGAAATAATCGGACTTGCGAACCGTTCATGCTCAAGCCATTAGCAATAAACTGTGCACGAAAACGTTCAGAAATATCTAAGCCTGAAGTAGGTGCTCCAGTAGCATAATCTACGGTATTACTTGAATTTAAAGAACGTGAGAAAATATCAGTCCAAAAACCAAGCTTAATATTATTATCTGCTTCATTTGCAGCAACTGTTGCAAGAGGTGCTTCTAAAGCTAGATAGCCCACTTCTTTTCCCGTATCCGTAAACTGTTTTACTGTTTCGGCTCCGGCATGAAATAACCAAGGATTGCTGGCTGTTCCCCAATTAAACCCCTGATTGCTATAGCGGCTACTGAGTGAATTATCACTTTTTGATAAAGCTAAACCATAGATAAATACATCAGCCTTCGTACGTAGCGTACTGACTGAGGCACCCATTGCAGCTTCTTTGGCCGCTGTTGTTGCGCTCGCTTTAACCGCCTGCTCCATAGCAGTCACTGCATTTTTTGCCTGAATCAGTGCATACCTATCAGCTTCAATTGCTAATTTTTCTTGTGTCGCATTCTCTACAACTGTAGTAACTCTTGAATCAATAGCATTGGTTCGGGTACCCGCTTGTTGAGTCCAAGTATTATTTAATGGAGTGGTTACCTTGTTTCCATATAACAATTCGATCATTTCATAGGTATTTTTTAATGCATATTCGACAGATTTATCTTTTTGCCATGCAGTTAAAGTATGAGATGTTGTTCCGTCACTTTTTAATCCTGTAATAATTGTACCGTCATAATAATCCTCATAACGCTGCTGATAATATTGCTGCATTAATGTCGAATTACGATATTCTTCCACAATACCACTACGCGCACTTGCACCAATTTCATTACGGATTGCAGTTAAAGTCGCATTATAGTTTTGAGTTTTATAGGTACTAACACTATTGTCATAAGTCGTTTGATAAAGATTGGCATTTGCACTGATACCATTTAAATAGCTACTTGCATACACTCGATCATAGACTTTGTTATAGGCACGCTCACCTAACTGAGCATAGTTCTCTCCAGTCGGAATAATACGAATAAAGCCAGTGTCTGCCTGACCTGGATTGGCAATACCTCGTGCATAGCTTGAACCACTGGAAGCATCATTCGGTGCCTGAAAAACCATTTTAAAGTCATCAAGTACCAGGGCAACACCTTCACCGGTAGTATCAGAAAGAGAAGAATCAGTTAATTCCTGCATTGCATGTGCAGATGGCAATAATCCTAAACCGATCATCATTGCCAAATAGCTTTTACGAAATTGAAATTTAGCTTTTATTTGAGCCATCTCGACCTATCCTTCTTATCTGATGCTCCGCATCTTTATCCTTCAGCTTCCCAGCCTTCAATTTTTGATTTTTATGATGCTTGGCACATCTTTTTTATATATTCATTCTTCATTATGCTTATTTTTAGCAGGATTACCAAAGCCAAAAGACTAAAAACCCCGAGTTTCCGATGAATGAAACAGCAAAAAAATAAGCGAGGCATTAGCCTCGCTTATTAAATGCTTTAAAACTATTAAGCTTTAGGCAAAGTAACGCCTGTCTGCCCTTGGTATTTACCACCACGATCTTTATAGGAGGTTTCACAAACTTCGTCTGATTCGAAGAACAGCATTTGAGCCACACCCTCACCCGCATAAATACGTGCAGGCAGGTTAGTTGTATTTGAAAACTCCAGCGTGACATGACCTTCCCACTCAGGTTCAAGTGGAGTCACATTCACGATAATGCCGCAACGTGCATAAGTCGATTTACCCAAGCAAACGGTCAGTACATTTCGTGGAATACGGAAGTATTCTACTGTACGCGCTAAAGCAAATGAGTTGGGTGGAATGATACAAACATCCGATTCAATATCGATAAAGCTTTTTTCGTCAAAGTTTTTCGGATCGACAATTGCAGAGTGAACATTGGTGAATACTTTAAACTCACGCGCACATCGCACGTCATAGCCATAGCTTGAAACACCATAAGAAATCAGCTTTTGACCATTTTCATCCAGACGAATCTGGTTTTCTGCATACGGTTCAATCATGCCGTGTTTTTCGCTCATTTCGCGAATCCAACGATCAGACTTAATTGCCATTGATATAATCCAAAAATCTTAAAAATAAGTAATTGCGACGTACTTTAACTGAAATTGACACCAATGAAAATAAGCGAAATTCTGACAGCTAAATTTCAGGAAATTTAGCTGCTTTTTCAGGTTTAAAGACTGAGGAGTGCTGAATAGGATAAAGGTACAGAAAAGCTCATTAAAATAATGGAAGCGGTCTTTTGTAAGTTCTTTTGATTCAGCCAGCGATTGTTTTTTCTGGCCAATAAGCTACCTAAAAAAGTCCAGAAAAATGCGATAGGAATAAGTAATGCCAAGAATGCCAGCATATAAGTCACATAATATTGACTGCTTTTCCACACAATGACCGGGAAAATAGCCGAAGCAAATAATAATGCCTTAGGATTCAGCAAAGTCGCCAAAAATAGTTCCCGTGCCCGAATCGAAATACATTGAAAATTTTCACCAAGTTCTGCGGTACGCCATAATTTTAAAGCTAAAAATAGAATGTAAGCAGCACTACAGAGTTTGAGGATATGAGGTAATTCCGGTAAATAGACCGAGATTTTACCAATCAAAAAGCCCCAGAATGTAATTGCGATGAGATAGCCGAAAGCTTCTGCGGGAATAAGGCGAAAAGTTTTTCTAAATCCAACTTGAATACCTGACGATGCCAATAAAGTATTGGTTGGGCCCGGTGTTAATAGAATGGCTGCCACTAAACCAATAAATAACCATGAAATCATAGTTTGACCTCGCTCTTAGGTATTAAGCATAAAATAATCCGGTCAAATCTGCAAAAAAATAATTGTAAGAGAACATATTAAAAATTTTTATATTTTCTTATTTTTTAATTAATTTCATATAATTAGATAGAAATACAAGAAATTTTCTTTTCAGTCAATTTTGTCAATTTATAAAGCTATAAGCTCATCATAAAATTGCTATAAAAGTAGAAGTTTCAATAGAGTATTCGGACTTAAAATTCCTGAAATACTAGTCTCTATACCATGAATGGAAAACTATCCAAAACTTTGAAATCATTATTTCCGGTAACCTTTGATTGAATTTTAACTAACTAAAATCCCTGCTCTTGCGTATGAACTTTGGACACCTCTCTAGAAAAATTTGGTGATGGGAGCAACTTTTACCTAACTCCTAATGATTAAATTTCCACTCTCCATTTAAGATGTCTATCTTGCTCAATTTGTTCAACATATTGATAAAGCAAAATTTCGAAAAAAATGTTATTAAAGGTATTCAGACAAAATAATTGCTGTTAAATTGTACAAGGACAACAATTGATAATTCACATTTTTTAACATCCAGACGGTTTAGTATATTGTTGTTTTAATTATATTTTAAGAACTACAGAATAATATCAGGAGTCATATATGAATAAATGGATCAAACTTTCAGTCATGAGTTTAGCGCTATCAGGTGTAGTTGCTTGCTCGAATGATAATGCACAAAATAAATCAGATAATCAGGCTGCATCTGGCGAGAGCGTAGCTGCAGATAAACTGCAAACCCGATTTGTCAATATTGCGACAGGCGGTGCCTCAGGCCCTTATAATGTCATCGGAACAGGATTGGCTGAAATCTATAACAAGACCTACGGCGTAAGTTCCAAAACCCAGACCACAGGGGCTTCTGTCGAAAATCTAAATTTATTAAAACAGAACAAAGTTGAAATGGCCTTTGTCATGAGCGACAGCTTAACTGAAGCAATTAATGGTCAAGGCAGTTTTAGTTCTAAAATTGACAACGTGCAGCAGATCGCTGCGCTTTATCCAAACTATGTACAGATTGTCACTTCAAAACGTTCTGGTATCAAAAATATTGAAGATCTCAAAGGCAAACGTATTGCAGTGGGCGCCCAGAATTCAGGTGTAGAAGTGAATGCCCGTACTCTATTGAACGGTTTTGGTATCACTTATAAGGATGTCAAAGTAGATTACTTAGGTTATGCCGAAGCAGCTGATGCCTTGAAAGGCGGTAAACTGGATGCAGCCTTCCTGACCAGTGGTCTTCCAAACTCTTCACTGATGGAGCTGCAACAGGGCTTTGATCTACAACTGGTGAGTATTAATCCAGATAAAGTGAAAGCGATTGCCAAAGATCAGGCGTATTTCCTGCCAATGACCATTCCTAAAGGGACCTATGGCAATGCTGAAGATATTCCTACAGCTGCGATCATGAATGCGCTGGTGGTTCGCTCAGATTTGTCTACCGATGATGTATATAAGCTAACCAAGACGTTCTTCTCCAGCTTGGATCAACTCGCCAATTCACATCAGGCTGCTAAAGAAATCACTTTAGAAGGTGCACAAAAAGGTCTGGTTGCTCAACTGCATCCGGGCGCGCAAAAATTCTATGATGAGAATAAAGCGAACTGATGAAATGGATACAAGGTGCAGCGATTGCTGCACTTTTTAGTTTGGCTGCTTTTTTTATTAGCTGTGTTTGGATGACATTTCCGTATATTTTTGTGGAAGTGAAAGAGCAAAATTTTCAGTGCAAAATTGACCAGAAATCCTTTCAGCTCAGCTGGATGCATTCGGTAGAAAGAACACAGTGGAAAGAACGTTATCTTCTAGACAAGGACCATTTCATTCTGACAGATACTCAGTTCATTTCATTTGGTGCGGGTACACCTGATCAAGGTACTATTACTCGACAGGATGATGGCAACATCCATATGCAAATCAACCGAGAGATGAAAGAACTCAACTGGGTCATTTCACGCAGAATGCAGGGACAAATTGAGAGTGCTGATCGGATCTGGAATATTTATCAGGATTTTCCCGACTACAGCACGGTACAACTTTCTATAAGAAAAGACAGCCTATGGAAAAAAAGAGGTTTAAATGATTGCCTATGAATCCACAAGAAACAAGAAATGTGACCGAAGCACTGGATGATCAACAGCAACAAGAATTATTAGAAAAATTTGACCGTGAATCTGTCACTCGCAATCCGATCAACAAATCGGTTCGCTGGTTTATTGCTGCCTTGGCAATATCCTATTCGTTATTTCATCTTTATATTACTTTTAATCCCTTACCCGAACTGATTCAACGTGCAGCCCATGTATCCATTGGTCTGGCGCTGATTTTCTTGTTGTATCCAGCACGTCAGGCCAGTAGCCGGCAAAAGGTAGCATGGACGGACTGGATTTGGGTGATCGCCTCTTTTGCTTCTTTCTTTTATTTATTTAAAGAGTATCAAGCGATTATGACCACTCGGGGAGGCATTCCCAATACGCTGGACATTGTCTTCTCGATTATGACAGTAGTATTGGTGGTTGAGGCTGCTCGAAGGGTAATGGGCTGGATGTTGCCGATCTTAGGACTGATTTTCTTAAGCTATCCATTTGTCAGTCATTTTGAATGGATGCCGGATCGCTTGCTCACTCGCCCCTATACATTCAGTGATATTTTCGGACAAATGTATCTGAAGACTGAAGGTTTATATTCTTCAGCCATTGGTGCTTCAGTCACCTTTATTTTCCTGTTTATCCTGTTTGGTGCCTTTCTGGCGAAATCAGGAATGGGAAAATTATTTAATGATCTCGCCATGGCACTTGCGGGACATAAGCAAGGTGGACCAGCCAAGGTCGCGGTGATTTCCAGCGGTTTTATGGGCAGTATCAACGGGACGGCGGTTGCCAATGTCGTAGGAACAGGTTCATTTACCATTCCTTTAATGAAGAAAATTGGCTATCACAAAAACTTTGCCGGTGCAGTGGAAGCCAGTGCTTCTGTCGGCGGGCAGATCTTGCCGCCAGTAATGGGTGCCAGTGCCTTCATCATGGCAGAAACCACGGGTGTCAGTTATGGCACGATTGCCTTAGCTGCGGTATTACCTGCCCTGCTGTATTATCTCGGTGTGATGGCACAAGTCCATTTCAGAGCTGGTCGGGATCATCTGAAAGGCGTTCCCAAAGCTGACCTACCACGAGTCAAAGAAGTCCTGAAAGAACGAGGACATTTATTATTTCCAATCGTTGCTTTGGTATTCTTTTTATTCCAGTCGATTCCAGTGAGTTATGCCGCTGTTTATACAATTTTGTTGACCATTGTGGTGGCAGCATTCAGAAAATCTACCCGTATGGGACCTAAGGAAATTCTGGAGGCTTTAGCTGATGGCGCCAAGCAGTCACTTTCAGTGATGGCTGCCTGTGCGGTCGTGGGTATCATTATTGGTGTGGTGAGTTTGACTAGCTTTGGTTCTGTCATGACTTCTTCAATCATGAGTATTGGTGCTGGCAGTCTGTTCCTCACCCTGTTCTTCACCATGATTGCATCGATGATTCTGGGCATGGGTCTACCATCGATTCCTGCCTATATCATTACCGCGACGATGGCAGCACCTGCTTTGGCCAACTTTGATATTCCAATCCTAGTCGCACATATGTTTGTGTTTTATTTTGGCCTGTTTGCCAATATTACCCCACCAGTTGCCTTAGCCGCCTTTGCTGGTGCCGGGATTGCAGGTGGTGACCCAATGCGGACTGGATTCCTGGCCTTGCGCCTATCCCTAGCCGGATTTATTGTGCCCTTCCTGTTTGTCTATAACCCGGCGATGCTGATGATTGATACAACAGATATTGCCGTGAATGCCAAAGAATTTGCCTTACCGGCATGGAATGTCATTTTAAGCATTACCGTAACATCCATTGTCGGCATTCTGGCACTTGGCGCTGCAGTAGAAGGCTACTTTAAAACCGCGATGAATTGGTTCTGGCGCATCTTCCTAGGGGTTGGCGCTCTCATGATGATTGTGCCTGAGACCATGACCGATATTATCGGCACCATCATGGTGATTATTGCAATTGGCTTTAATATCATTCAGGCAAGAAAAGAAAATACAGCTACGACTAAAACCTCATAAAAAAAAGAGAGCTTAAGCTCTCTTTTTTTATTATAGAATCTTAGAAAATACGAGTTTTATCTTTTTCTGCTTTTGGCAATTTTGCTGCAATTTTCTGAGCAATGGCCATATAACTTTCAGCAGCATCATCTCCAGCAATCACTGAAGGCTTACCGGCATCGGCATTTTCACGAATCACTGCATTCAAAGGCAAGCGGCCGAGCAATGGAATATTGTATTGCTCTGACAGTTTATCACCGCCGCCTGTACCAAAGATCTGTTCTTCATGACCGCAGTTCGAGCAGATATGGGTCGACATATTTTCGACTACACCCATCACTGGAATCTGCACACGGTTAAACAGTTCAATACCTTTAGTTGCATCCAGCAATGCCACATTTTGCGGTGTGGTCACAATCACTGCACCCGTTACCGGAATACGCTGAGCGAGCGTTAACTGGATATCACCTGTACCTGGTGGCATATCAATCATCAATACATCCAGATCTGGCCATAAAGTTTGATTGAATAGCTGCATCAAGGCACCTGTTGCTTTCGGACCGCGCCAAGCAACTGGCGTATTATTATCACCCGTTAGGTGGCCAATCGACAGCACTGCCATACCATAGGCATCGAGTGGGACAAACTGCTCGGCTTCGATCATCGGGGTTTTGCCGGCATTGCCGAGCATCGTCGGAATACTTGGACCATAAATATCCGCATCCAGTACACCCACTTTCAAACCTAATTTTTGCAAAGCCAAAGCCAGATTCACAGTTGTGGTTGATTTACCTACACCGCCCTTACCTGAAGAGACCAGAATGACATTCTGAATGCGTGGATGCTTCGGCACATCACGTTGCTGTGGAGCAGCTTTCTGGATCGGCGGATTATTTGGGTCAGCTTCTGCTTGAGCTGCATGACCTGAAGCATCAACCACAGGTGGCAGATTCGATTTTGGAGCAGCAGTTTGCGGCTGGCTGGAACAGCTCTCGCCTTCTGCATGATGATGTCCACAACCGCCTTCTTTTTTATGACCCGTCTTTTGCTGAATCACATGCAGGTTCAGTTCTTTAATACCGCATTTCTCTAGCGCATCCGCCAGTTCATCATGAATCTGCTGTAACTGCTCTTTTTCTTCCGGATAGGTATTAATGGTGATCTGTAGTATCTCACCTTGCACATTGACCTGAGTAATCCGGTCTTTCAGCGCATTGCTAGAATTTGGCAAGATATAGTTTTGCAGTACGTTCTGCACAGCTTCTTCGTTCACCTCCTTGGAAGGCGAAAAAACCGATTTAAGCGAAGAAAGCCAGGACATAGGTTACTCCAAAAATATAGATAGACATCTGAATAGCTTAGTTTAACGAGGTTTTAGTCTCAGGTTAAGCAATCTGTATTCAGAAGCCTGAAAGACAAATATAATTTCCAACTATTTTACTTGGTTTTAAAGAGTTACAGGGAAGAAAATTTATAAAGTCAGCATTACATCTTATTTATTGTTTTATATTATTGATATTTTAAAATTTTAAATAAAATTAACTAGATAGTATCCATTAAAAAGCCACTTCATTCAAAAATTAAATGAAGTGGCTTTCAACATGAAATGATTATTTATGATTTTTATCTTGATCGGTCTTGTTTTGCCCAGATTGATCAGCCTTATCCTGATCCTTTTTAGCATCATCTTTATTATTGGTCTGATCTGAATTTTGATCCTTATCCGTAGCATCCTTAGAAGAAGAATCCTGATCCTGCTTTTTAGAATCACCTGACTGAGGCTGGTCATCGCCTTTCATTTTAGTCATGGTTTCAGCCGCCATCTGTTTCAACTCATTCAGTTTCGTAGCAGCTTCATTCACCAACTCACTAATTTTGACCTTAGTATCTTCAAACTTGTGTAGCGCTTCATCTTTTAAATTTGCCATGCGATCCTGGTCAGCCTGATTTGCTGATTTATCTCCAGAACTTTGATCCTGTGCCTTTTTCGAATCATCTGAACCTTGCTCGCCGTTTTTCTGGCTGTCTGATTTGCCATTTTTTAACTCATTCAGAATCTTTTCGCCTTTTTGCAACAGCTCTTCACCAATTGCGATGGCTTTCGCTTTTAAGTCATCCATTTTGGTACTTTCAGCTTTTTTATCTGATTCATCACCATGATTAGATTGGTCATTTTTAGACGCATCTTTTTGCTCTGATTGCTGATTATCTGATGCTTTAGAGTCTTGCTGTTTATCAGAATTTTCATCAGCACCATTTTTTTGGGCTTCTAGGACTTCTTCATGCTTCTGCTTATGCTGTTTATCAATCTTGTTCTGCTTCTGCTCTTGTTCAATCTTGTCATGCAGTTCTCGTGCATGTTGTTCTTTATCTTGATTCTGTTTTGAAGTACTTGTCTGGTTATTCTGAGTCATGAGTACCCTCCTAAGGCGTCATAATAAAAATGATCAGCCAAATTTTTAGCACAAAGCATGCAATGACGTGGGTGAATTAAGCAAACTGCAACAAAGCCTGTACATGTTGTTGCTATTGCTTGCAGGAAGTAGCATCAACTTATCTCAATCGAATTTTTAAGGGTCAATTACCTGTCTATAGCCTGTTTTTGTATTCTGAATATTCGGCCTGATTTATTCCTTGTGCTTCTGTAAAAGCATTTCTTTGTAATCCCTTCTGCATCATGTAAAATTATGGCCCATTGCATAATGAATACGAATGAGAGAGTGAATCCGTGCGTAAAATCCTAGTCACCAATGCCCTTCCTTACGCCAATGGCCCGATTCATATGGGTCACTTACTCGGCTATATCCAGGCTGATATATGGGTACGTGCGATGCGCGCGATGGGTCATGACGTGACGTATGTCTGTGCGGATGATGCTCATGGTACAGCGATCATGCTGCGTGCTGAGGCAAATGGCATTTCACCTGAAGCACAGATTGCCAATGTGCAAAAAGAACATATTCGTGACTTTGACGGTTTCGGTGTGCATTTCGATCATTATGACTCTACCCACAGTGATACTAACCGCGCCCGTGCTTCAGAAATCTATATCAAAAACCGTGAAGCCGGTAATATTGCAGTTCGCCCTGTAACCCAGTTATTTGACCCTGAAAAAGGCATGTTCCTGTCAGACCGTTTCATTAAGGGTACATGCCCAAAATGTAAGGCGGAAGATCAATACGGCGATTCATGTGAAGTTTGCGGTACAACTTACAACGCGACTGAATTATTAAATCCAAAATCGACTTTAAGCGGCGCGACTCCTGTTGAGAAATCTTCGGACCATTACTTCTTTAAACTGCCAAATTTTGGTGAATACCTGCAAAAATGGACCCGTGACGAAGGCCGTCTACCCGTATCTATCGCCAACAAATTAGATGAATGGTTTGACAATGGCTTGAACGACTGGGACATCTCACGTGATGCACCGTATTTCGGCTTTGAAATTCCTGATGCGCCAAACAAATATTTCTATGTGTGGGTGGATGCGCCAATCGGCTATATGTCGAGCTTCGAGAATTACATCAAAACTAAACGTCCTGATTTAAGCTTCGATGATTTCTGGAAAAAAGATTCTAAAAATGAAGTCTATCACTTCATTGGTAAAGACATCGTTTACTTCCATGCCCTGTTCTGGCCTGCAATGCTGGAAGGTGCAGACTACCGTACACCAACCGGTTTATTCGTGAATGGCTTCCTGACTGTAAATGGTCAGAAGATGTCTAAATCTCGCGGTACCTTCATTAAAGCTGAAACTTATTTACAGCATTTGAACCCTGAATACCTGCGTTATTACTTTGCTTCTAAACTTTCTGACAAGGTTGAAGATTCTGACCTGAATCTGGATGACTTCGTTCAGAAAGTGAATTCGGACCTAGTGGGTAAAGTAGTGAATATCGCCAGCCGTTGTGCAAAATTCATCAATACCAAGTTTGACAACAAGCTAAGTGCAACTTGTGCCGAGCCTGAACTGGTTCAAAGCTTTATTGATGCTGGCGATTCAATTGCCAAAGCTTATGAAACCCGTGAATTCTCGGCAGCGATCCGTGAAATCATGGCACTTGCAGATAAAGCCAACCAATACATTGATGAGAAAAAACCTTGGGCTTTAGCGAAAATTGAAGGCGAAGAACAACAGGTTCACGATGTGTGTTCTGTCGGTATTAACCTATTCCGTCAATTGGCTGTGTATTTAGCTCCAGTGTTACCAACATTGGCTGCTCAGGTTCAGGCCTTCCTAAAACTAGCTTCTTTCGACTTTGCTTCACGTACAGAAATCTTAACAGGTCATGAAATTGCATTGTTCCAGCCATTGATGCAACGTGTTGATCCGAAAGCTGTGGCTGCGATGGTCGATGCATCTAAAGATTCTTTAGCTGCACCTGCTGCTGAACCAGCAAAAGCTGAGAAGAAAAAAGAGAAAGCCAAAGAGAAGAAAGCTGAGCCTAAAGTCGGTGAAGCTGAAATCATCACCATTGATGACTTCATCAAAGTTGACCTGCGTGTAGCGGAAGTTCTGGATGCTGCAACGGTTGAAGGTTCTGACAAGCTTTTACAACTCACGTTAAATGTCGGTGAAGCTGAACCACGTAATGTCTTCAGCGGTATCCGTGAGTTTTATAAACCGGAAGACCTGAAAGGTAAACTGGTGGTGATGGTTGCGAACCTTGCTCCACGTAAAATGCGTTTTGGTATTTCAAACGGTATGGTACTTGCGGCTGGTAATGGCGAAGGCGTTTGGGTGATTTCACCTGAATCTGGTGCTAAACCGGGTGATAAAGTTTCTTAAGATTTAGGTCTTAGATAGAAGAAAAGCCTCTACTGATGTAGGGGCTTTTTACTTAGTCTAATAAAATAATACTCAGCCAATAAAAGTTCTTCATCTTTAATTTTTTTACCATTTATACAATATATTTTCTTGTTTTTAAAAAATATATCTATAGAATTTAAACGCTTTTTTATTTTTAGAATTATTCGGGGTAAACATGAAAAAATTACTAGTTTCAGCTTTAGCAGCATCAACAATTGTATTCACAGGATGTTCAGTTCGTATGGCTGATATGACTGTAGCTTCAACGAAAAACTTCAACCTAAACTCAACTCAGTTCGTTAAAGGCGAACGCGTTAAAGGCGAAGATAAAGTTCCAGTAATTTTATTCCCTTTAGGTATTCCTAATTTCAAAACAGCAGTAGATCGTGCAATTGAAAAAGATCGTTGTGCAGTAGCACTTTCTGATGTAGTCATCACTCAACTAAATCAAGCATTTCTTGTAGGCCAAATTGGCTATCGCGTAGAAGGCACTCAAATTATTGACCGTTCTCAGCCTGAATGCAGTAAATAATTGCTTATTAAAAAAGCCTCTATCTTTAGAGGCTTTTTTAGGTCGATCTATAAATCAGATAGCACTTATTTATCAAGGAAAAATTCCCAGATGACATAGCCAATGCCGAAGCCCAGCAATGAATATAAGGTAATAATGAAAAATACAAATGCTGCATTATTTTTCTTTTTCCAAAAACTCATAGTGATACCCAAGGCTGTTTGCAATGCCCCATGTTAACGGGCTTTTTTATAAAAGTGAAATTTATCTAAGTAATTTATTTATAAAAATATTTTTAGAAAAAAACTTTTATTTTCTTAAAAAATCAATATACAGATTCAAACTGAATGCCTAGTACAGATATTCAATTCCTCTTCTCTCTTTTAAAAAAGGTAAATATTTTTATATTCTATTTTCATGCTTTACATGCTAATACATAGCATAAACTTCACAACCATAAGAATTGCCATGAATATTTTAAAGACCTCCCTCCTCACCTCTCTACTTTCATTTTCTGTTTTGGGTGTAAGTGTGAGTCAGGCTGCTGAACCTGCAACAATTGCTTTACAAAAACAAGTCGCCGGCTACTATCATCACCAAATTGGTAATACTCAGATTACTGCCCTGCTGGATGGCACAAACTACTTAAATCCATCGATGTTTAAAGGCCTAAATGATGCAGAAAAAACTGAGATTTTGAAGAAATATCATGCCGATCAAGCCAAAGGCATACAGACTTCAGTCAATGCTTTCCTGATTAATACAGGCAATCAACTGCTCATGGTGGATAGCGGTGCTGCAAGCTGCTTTGGTGCACACTTAGGGTCAATTTATAACAACCTCAAGGCATCAGGTTATCAGCCTGCTCAAGTGAGTGGTATTTTCCTGACTCATCTCCACCCTGATCATGTTTGTGGCATTTCAAATAACGGCGCAGCAAATTATCCAAATGCCACCTTACATATTTCTAAAACCGAATATGACTACTGGCTAAGTCCAAATACCGTTAAAAAACTACCGAAAGACCAGCAGGAGGGTTTCTTAGGCACCGTAGAGAAAATTAAAGCAGCCCTTGCACCCTATGAAAAAGCTAAAAAAGTGAAAGTCTTTTCTGATAAATCTTTAGCCTTTGGTGGGATCGAGTTTAAGCCATCCTTTGGTCATACCCCAGGGCATTACAGCTTTAAACTCAAAGCAGATGGTCAAGAAGTCGTATTTGTCGGTGACATCGTCCATTCACATACCTTGCAATTCGACAAACCTGAAACAGCCATAGAATTCGATGTTGATCCTAAAACTGCGGTGCAAACCCGTTTAAAGCATTTTGCTGAATATGCCAAGCAAGGCCAGACCATTGCAGCACCACATTTACCATTCCCAGGGATCGGTCATATTTACTCAAAAGATGGAAAGAGCTATCAATGGATTCCCGTACATTTTAAAGATTAATTGAATACTTCAGATTTTAGCTCCGGATGAAACCCTAATTTGTTAGGGTTTTATTTATTGGAAATATAGCTAATCAATAGCCTATATGACTTCTAAAATTTAAAACCATGATCTACTTTTGCAATTCAAAATCATCTTTCACTTATTTTTTTTAAATTTTTTCTTAAAAATCCTTTTACTTTTCATGTGCACCTTTAACACACATTTTTAACATGCCATTTTCCCGTGATAAAGCTAAATATCTAAAAAACAAAATATAAATTTAAATTTTATCTTTTCTTATGATGTCTTAGTTTGGTGCATAAAATTCTATTGTGCTTTATATCGAGTCTTGTCAGTTTCAAGAAATTCATTATCAAAATTTCCCTTGTTAGTAACTCTTTTCGAATCAGTTTGCCTCTATATACTGGATTTCTTTTGTGATTCTATGCACTAAATTGGAACGCACAATGCAAAATATAGACTTATTATTTCTCCTTCTCGGTGCAGTTCTAGTGCTCGCTATGCATGCAGGATTTGCGTTTTTAGAACTAGGGACAGTTCGCCATAAGAATCAGGTCAATGCCTTAAGTAAAATTCTCACTGACTTTTCCCTCTCCGCCATCGCTTACTTTCTGGTGGGCTACTATATTGCCTATGGTCAGCATTTTTTCCACGATGCTTCTACTCTAGCAGCCGATCATGGTTATAACCTGATGCGCTGTTTCTTCCTGCTAACCTTTGCCGCAGCTATTCCTGCGATTATCTCGGGAGGCATTGCTGAACGGGCCAAAATGCGTTCGCAGGCTTTAGCGACTTTATTTCTGGTGGCTCTGATTTATCCATTTTTTGAAGGGATGATCTGGAATGGCAACTTTGGTTTTCAGGACTGGTTGGCAGATACCTTTGGTGCCAGCTTCCACGATTTCGCCGGCTCTGTGGTCGTGCATGGCATGGGAGGCTGGATTGCTCTGGCCGCGGTCGTTTTACTTGGTGCACGTAATGGACGCTATAAAAATGATGGCCGGATTACTGCACATCCCCCTTCATCTATCCCTTTCCTTGCTTTAGGCTCATGGATTCTGATTGTCGGCTGGTTTGGCTTTAATGTGATGAGTGCACAGCGCCTGGACGCCATTTCCGGACTGGTTGCAATTAACTCTTTAATGGCAATGGTCGGTGGAACTATTGCGGCAAAAGTAGCCGGTAAAGATGACCCGGGCTTCTTGCATAATGGTCCATTAGCCGGACTAGTTGCCATCTGTGCAGGTTCTGATGTGGTACATCCACTGGGTGCATTATTTATCGGAATCAGCGCAGGCGTAATTTTTGTGAAACTCTTTACCTATACCCAAAATAAACTTAAAGTTGATGATGTATTAGGGGTCTGGCCTTTGCATGGCGTATGTGGTGCTTTCGGTGGAATTGCTGTCGGTGTATTCGGTCAGCAATGGCTAGGAGGTATGGGCGGTGTTTCTATCATTTCACAATTATTCGGTACCGTACTGGCGATTGTAGTGGCTCTGGCAGGTGGATTCCTGGTTTATGGTCTGCTGAAAGTGTTGATCGGTATTCGTCTGAGTCAGGAAGAAGAATTTACCGGTGCGGATTTATCTATTCACCGGATCTCGGCAAATTCGGAAGAAAATATTTTTTAAGAACCAAATTAAAAAAGCCCCGAATCATTGGGGCTTTTTTTATGGTCTGCGATAATTGGAAAATTACTTCATCCCAAAGATCAGCTTTAATCCCAGCACGGTCATGACCGCCCCTGCTGCACGGTCAAAACCGGCTTTAAACTTCAAATATACTCGACGTGGCTTTTCAGCAGAAAGTGCAACGGCCACCAGCGAGCACCAGCCTGCATCAATAAAGAAACATAAAACCGGTAATACAAAATAAAAGTAAGTTGGAATTTCTTTTGGCAAAAGCGCAGTAAAAATACTGGCCAATACAATGGCAATTTTTGGGTTAGATAATTGAGTAATCAAACCTGTCATATAAGCACGACGTAAGGACATCTGAGTTTGACTGTCATCGCCTGCATCGATTGGTTCTTTGGCATGCTTGATAATTTTAAAAGCCAACCAGAGCAGATATAAACCACCACAAATTTTAAGCGCCAGATAGGCAGATGGCACAGCCAGCAAAAATGCCTGCAAACCTAAAACTGCAAGCAGACCAAAAATCGCCGCCCCTGTTCCGGTACCTAAAGCTGTAAATAGGCCATGCTTACGTGAGATCGCAATTGAATTTTTCGCTACATAAATAGAAGTCGGTCCTGGGCTCATTGCACCTAACATGAGGGCAAAGGCAATTGAACCTAAAATCCAAAATGATTCCACGTGACCATCCAAACTTAAAATGAATGGCTTATTTTAAGTAAAAATAATTTATTTTGCTTTAATATTTCTACACAAATGATGCAATATTTGTGCGAAATCCGGCTATTTCTTCAATTGGTCTTGAGCGGTGAGGGATGAATCAAGCATCTTATAATCATGGTCATACACCGGAACTCCGCCAATGATCATGCTTCGTGTATCAGTTTTAGGTTTATTCAGCGGATCATCACAGCCAGATAAGCCTACTAAGAACAATACACTTAAAATCGTACAGGATAGTATTTTCATTATTCTATCCTCCTCTAAGTTCCCTATAAGATTCAGATTAGCAAATTTGTTTAAATTTTCAGCATATGAATTGTGACAATCTACGAAATTTTATTCTTAGTTTAAGGAGCTCATGATTCTGCCATCCTGCTGATTCTATTTCGCTATAATTTGCTCATTCTTAGCTTATGAAAATACCATGTTTGAAAAAATCGCCCAGCATATTCCAGACCAGCGCATCTGGCTGAAAAACAGGTTTGTAACCATACGCCGTCTGGATCTGGTGCATCCACAAATATCAGGCAACAAGTTTTTTAAACTGAAATACAATTTTCTGGAAGCACAGCAACTTGGCTTTAAAAAGCTGCTGACTTTTGGGGGCGCTTATTCCAATCATATTGCCGCAACGGCATTTGCAGCACAGCAGTTTGGCTTTGAGAGTGTCGGCATTATTCGGGGTGAAGAACTGGCTCATCAGCCTTTAAACCCCACTTTAGCGTTGGCACAACAATACGGCATGCAACTGCATTTTGTGAGTCGTGAAGAATATCGACGTAAACAGGACGCTAATTATCTAACAGCGTTAGCACAAAATTTTCCTGCACATTACATCATTCCTGAAGGCGGTACTAATACATTAGCGATTCGGGGATGTCAGGAGATTCTAAAGGACGGCGATGCACAATTTGACGTGATCTGCTGTGCTGTAGGCACTGGTGGCACGATTACAGGTTTGATTGAAGCCAGCCAGCCTCATCAACAGGTATTAGGATTTTCTGCCTTAAAAGGCAACTTCCTGAATGAGGAGGTGGCTAAGCTGACCAAGAAAAGAAACTGGTCCATTCTCGATGATTATTGTTGCAGTGGTTATGCCAAAACCACTCCTGAACTGATCCAGTTTATACAGCACTTTGAAGCTGAATATGATATTCCCTTAGAGCAAATTTATACTGGAAAAATGCTGTTGGGAATTTCAAATCTGATTGAAAAAGGCTGCTTTCCACCAGAAACAAAACTGCTGATCCTGCATACTGGTGGACTACAAGGTCGAAATATTTAAATCGCTTAAAGTTCTGATCGAAACTTAAATGCCTATCGGATTATTTTCATTGAGTGCAATTAGCCCTTTGACCAGCCGATAGACGTGCCAGACAAAGACAAGAAAAATAATCACAAAACCGATTAGAATTACGGTGAGCAGACCACCCAGAATATAGCCCAGTAAGCTGAACCAGAAGGTTTTAATCTGCCAATCCACATGACTTTCTAGCCAGGTGCCTCGCATTTCATCACGTTTAATATAATTCATGATAATGGCGATTAATGGGGTTATTCCCAGGAAAAAACCCAGTAGATGAAGAATATAGCTGATCAGATTATATTGTTTGTATGCTGCCGTATCCGTCATAAATTATTCCTTTCATTGTGATTATTTTTTAGGCATGACAAAACTATGCATGAATCCGCCAGCTGCTTCAAATTATTTATGATAAATATTCGCTAACACGCTGTAATTCGGGTAGCCCCTTTCAGGAATAGACAAAGCTGAAATAAAATTGTCTATAATGCTCCCCTTTCTTCTCCCTTGAGTGTGTCATGTCTGTTCAGCAATACGATGTTTTGGTCATAGGTGCAGGTGCATCAGGTTTAATGACGGCCTATATGGCAGCACAACGTGGTCGTAAAGTCGTAGTCGTTGAAAAAGCCAATAAGGTGGGTAAGAAAATCCTGATGTCCGGTGGTGGCAAATGTAATTTCACCAACCTCTATGTCGAACCTGAAAATTTCATCTCGCACAATCCGTATTTCGTGATTTCAGCACTGACCCGCTATACCAATTGGGATTTTATTGGCATGGTCTGTGAATATGGCATCGAGTATGAAGAACGTAAACACGGACAGCTATTCACCTTAAATGGTGCCAAAGAAATTCTGGCGATGCTGCTGTCCGAATGTGACAAAACTGGTCTGGTCGAGATCAAAACCAACTGCGAAGTGAAAGCTGTCAATACTGTGGACGATCAAGGATTTCAGGTAGCCACTTCTTTAGGATATTTTGAAGTGGAATCTGTTGTGGTTGCTTCAGGTGGCCTGTCAATTCCAACCTTAGGCGGTTCAGGCATCGGCTATGAGATTGCCAAACAGTTTGGACATCATGTCTATCCAACCCGTGCCGGTCTGGTGCCGTTTACTTTCTCGGATAGTTTCAAGGAAGTCACCACCCGTCTGAGCGGTAATGCAGTTGAAGCCACGCTGTCCAATGATTTAAACAGTTTTACTGAAGCTTTACTGTTTACCCATCGTGGTCTGAGCGGCCCTAGCTCCCTACAACTGTCAAATTACTGGGATGTTGGCCAAAGCTTTAAGGTTGATTTTCTACCAAGTGTCGACCTGTTTGATTTCTTTAAATCTAAAAAACAGAGTCAGCCTAAAGTTCTGCTACGTACACTATTGACCGAATATTTACCGAAGAGCGTAGTACTAGAATTACAGAATCTGATCTGGCCTGAAGTGGCTGAAACATTCATCGGCAATATTAGTGATGACAAGCTGGAACAGATTGCCAAACGTTTAAGTGGCTTTGAACTGAAGCCTTCTGGAACTGAAGGTTACCGGACAGCTGAAGTGACTTTGGGCGGCGTAGATACAACCGAAGTTTCATCTAAAACCATGGAAAGCAAAAAGCAGAAAGGCTTGTATTTTGTGGGCGAGATACTGGATGTGACTGGTCATTTGGGAGGTTTTAACTTCCAATGGGCATGGTCATCAGCACATGCCGCATCGGAATATGTTTAATACAGAGATGATCTGGGAAGAGAAAATACTTCGCTTATTCCAGATAATCCGTTTTAAACAGGTTGAGATTGGCCGTATTTTCTAAACGGTCAATCGTCAGTTGCATTTTCCGAGCCGCTTCCTGCAGATGTAAGGGTACTTGATCTGCCATAGGTGCCATGAATTTATGCTGAAATGTTTTCCACATCTTATTGATCTCCTTTTTCTTTATATTTTTAATGCAAGAAAAATACCAAAATCATTTTAGTATTCACTTGAATATTCTATATTTTTTAAAAAAGAAATTCTATGTATAGTGACTAGGCAGTATTTCGACTTAATTAAATTCGTCTGGATCAGGTATTTTCTTATCCAGCTCTTTTTCAGCCTGCTCATCCTGTTTGCTTTTCACAAAGACAAATCGATAAGCAGCCGTGAAAAAGCCAATGGTTATGCCTGCTATCACTAAGGGTGCTAACAGATTATTCGGTTTCTTGGCATTCATTCAGATTTCCTCAGGATTAAAAAAATCGACCACTCAAGCGTGGCCGATTTTGTTTAAATAGAACAGGTTAATTCGGGTCATCTTTTTTTGGATGACTATCGACATCCGGTTCTTCTTCACCTGTAGAACCAAATGGATTATTGGCTGGTGGATGAGTTGGATCAACTTGAAGCGAATCCGGTACAGCCTGATCGACATCTGGTGTCACCTGATCTACACCTGACGCTTCATCATCCTGCGGTGCAGTGGTCAAGGTCGCTGGCGTACTATTGGATAAATTGGTACGCATCGGCGCATTGTCATCTTGTGATTGATCTTGATTCGGCACAATATTTTCTCCTGTAGTTGAACTGCCTGCACCTGTAGTACCACTGACATCAGCACCTAAGCCTGAAGTCATGATATTAGTTTCATTTTTCAAAGGATTCGGCTCTTTAGCTTCTCGTTTAGCTTTATCGATCAAATCAGTCAGTACACGTTCTGCTGGTTGACGGCCACCGAGACCAAAGGCCAAGGCAAATGCCACAGCAACAGCACCCAGAGTTAAACCGAAGGCCAGATTCACGATCGAGTCAGCAATGCCCATGGCACGTAGACCCATCGCAATGACCAGACCCATGATCAGTACACGAACCAGGTTCGCTAACCAGCGTGAACTGTTGTATTCACCACGTTGCACAATATTGGCAACTACATTGGCCAGCCAGAAGCCAATCACCAGGATCACAGCACCTAGCAGGATGTTTGCACCGAAGTAGATGAACATCGCGATCAGGCCACTCACCTGTTCAAAGCCTAAACGGTCCGCAGCTTCGGAAACTGCAAATAGCATGGTGAACAGTACAATCAGATAACCCACCAGACTTGATAGTTTGGTTTTGCCTAGGAAGCGTTGCAGATCCAGTTTAGCTGGAACCTCATCTACGCCTGTTCCGGCAACGACTTCAGTCACCAGACGTGCTACCAGTCTAGACACCACATAAGCCAGAATCAGAATCAGTGCGGCTGCAATGATATTTGGAATGGCATTCATGATCTCATACAGCATTGCAGTTGCTGGTTGAGAAATTGCTTCGATACCCAGTGCTTCAAATGCAATGATTAATGACGTAATAATTACAACTGCGAAGATGAATGAACCAATCAGTTGAGCGACATTCGAGTTTTTGAAAATGCCGACTTTTTCAGCTTGATGTTGAATATTCAGGCTGTTGAGCAAACCTTCAACTATACCGCGAACGATTTTTGCCAGAATGTATCCGACAAATACAATAACTGCAGCAATGAAGATATTAGGCAGATAACTTACGACATCAGTCAGCATGTTCTGCACAGGTAGTAGTAAACCGTGTAGACCTAGAATCGACAAGACGATTGGCAAGAACAGCAGTAAAATCAGCCAGTAAACAATTTCACTGATATTTTGGCTAATTGGGCTAACACCGACTTCGGCACTCAGCTTTTCATCCAGCTGGGTGCGATCAAGCATTTTTTGCAAGCCGACTTTGACCAGATTTGCCACAATCCACCCAACAAAGGCCACAGCAACAGCCGCCAGCAATTGTGGAATAAAGAGCAAGAACTGCTGGATCATATTACTGAACGGTCCGCTCACTGCTGTCAGATTCAACACGTTAAGCGCACCGATGACCGCAATAATCAGAATAATCCAGAACACAACACGAGCGATAATACTCTCGACATTAGAGCGATGTCCTGTCGCTGCATTTAAGTGTGTATTGGTCCCTAGTTTTTGCAAGATTTTTTTAACACCTGCCGAGACGAGTAATGCAATAATCCAACCTAGGACTAATATGGCAATTGCACTAAGAATTGGATGAAACTGATCCCAGTAGTACATGGCATCATAGCCACCACGTGGGCCTCTCATATAATCATTCATGTTTTCTGCCCTCTTTGTTATTACGCTATTTGTCTGAATTCACGAGCTTATTTTTGAAATCTTCAGCTCTTTCCGATTGCTTATAAAGCTTGAACTTCCTGTGCTTAGCTTGCCTGGAGATACAGAACTTTGAAAAACATCACCACCTATTGCAAAAAAGCCCTAGTCATGAACCAGAGCTTTTTTTAATAATTCCAATTATTGGGTAGCCTGTTGAGCATCAGTTGCAGTAGCTTCTGCTGTATCTTGTGACATTTCGCCTACAGTGGCTGTTGCTTCTGTCATCGCATCATCTGCAGTAGCCATTGCTTCATTGCTTTCAACGCCTGGAGTAGCCGCCGGACTACCATTATTGGCAGGGGCTTCAGTCGCTGGTACTGGTGTATTAGGCTGGGTCGCAGGCGCATCTGGCTTCACATCTGCAAACATATAGAACAGGACTGCCAGTAAAAAGATACCGACCAAAATCAGGATATAGACAGGAATGCGCTTCTTCTGCGTAATTGCTGCCTGATCATGCAAAGGTGGTTTTTTATTAAAATCATCAACCATGACCATTCTCACTCTTTCTTATTCATAAGTAGATTTTTATCATAACAAGCAGTTATCACAGCTTCTGTGACAAAAGATGGTGAGATAGTGAATGGATGTAAGTTATATGTATGAGTCTGATGAACTTGGTATTAGTTTCAAAAAAAGGCATTTTCTAGCCTGAACATACTATGGTCTTATGGTTAGAAACTCTCTTCCGAGACAATTGATACTGGCAGTTTTTAGCTGATTTATCAGGAACTGAATTGTCTATAAAATAAACAATATACCAGTATGATTTTATTAGATTTTAAACACAATTTAAGTGGGCTAAAACATGCTGTAAAAATACCGTTTTTCAATATACCTGCTACTTTGCGCAAAATACGTTATAATTATCCACCTTATTTTTCATGCACCCGAGTTTTATGGCGTACCGTCAACAGAGTGTATCGCTTGATCTTGACACTGACGTCACACATCAATGTGCTTTGCACTACACTCGTGATCAGCATCTGATTGGAATCATTGAATTTAGCAAACCGAGCTTTATGCTACGCTGGCAGGATCTGGAATATTTCCGCCGCCGTACGGAAGAAATGTCGGTAATGCCTTTTCCGGACTGCATTAATGCCATGGTCATTGATGTACGGAATGTTGCGGCCTGGCTAGATAATGACGTTCCGATTATTCCATGGCGCCTACTGGAAGAAGATTGCCCGGTACGTCTAGTTGTGCCTGCGGATCGGATCGAGCATTATGCCGGTTTCTTTGAGCCGACCTGGTTAACGACCGATACAGATACTGCCATTCAGGAAATCCGTGACTTTATGGATATGTTTGTTCACTAATATGACAGTATGAAAAAAACCTCCATGACGGAGGTTTTTTTGTACCTAAAAAAATAAAAGTCCCCCTTTAACAAAGGGAGATTTAGGGGGATTCTTTTTAACTTGAAAATATTTTCAGTTTTAATCCATTTCTAATTTAAAGAAGGATGTAACTCCCTTTCCTTTTAAGCGATGAGCAGCACTGCTGCGCAAGGGAGAGGTAAAAGCCCCTCCTTTGCAAAGGAGGGGTTGGGGAGGATTCAAGAACTGACAAATAATCTAACTTCAATCCCTCCTAACCTCCCTTTTAGAAAGGGAGAAACTCTAAAGAAATTACCAATAATTCTCTACCGCAATATTTCCTTCACCACGACGGTTCATAGTCAGGCCACGTGCTTTTAGCGCTTCTTTGGTATCTTCAACCATTTCCGGATTACCACAGAGCATCACGTGACTGGTTTCAGGATTAAGCTGAAGTCCTGCTGCCCGTTCAAGTTCCCCATTCTCAATCAAAATAGGTAAACGATGATGAAGCACTGCTTCAGGATCGCGGGTAATGATTGGAATAAATTTAAAGCCAGTATAACCTTCGCCAAAGCTCTCGGCAATTTCCTGAATACGGTCGACATAAGCCAGTTCGTCTTGCGTACGGACGCTATAAACCAGGTTAATATGTTTATATTTATTCCAGGTTTCAAAGTCTTGCAGCATGGATAAAAATGGTGCCAGACCTGTACCGGTACCAAGCAGCCATAAATCTTGTGGCAATGGCAATTGATAACGTGCCAAAGTCAGATAACCATAGGGAATTTTCTCTAAGTAGAGTTCATCGCCTACTTTAAGATGTTGTAAATTCGAAGTAAATTTCCCTTCCGGAACCACAATCGAAAAAAATTCCAGCGTTTCATCAAAAGGCGATGACACGACTGAATATGCCCGAACGACCAGTTCATCCCCCACTTTCAAGCCAATACGCGCAAACTGTCCTGCCGTAAACTTGAAATGTGCAGGTCTGGTCATGGTGAAACTAAACAGCGTATTGGTCCAACGGTGTACAGATAAAATCTTTTCTAAGCTAAATTTTTCAATAGACATGATTCAAACGTGGCATCAAAGACTATGCTCATGGTAGCATGACAGCATAATTTATTAATATTTTTTAAATGTTAAGGCTCTATTCATGCGCATGACTTTACGCCAGTTGGCTGTTTTTGTAGCAGTTGCTCAAGAAGGCACCGTCACCAAAGCCAGTGATGCAGTCAAACTCACCCAAAGTGCGGCGAGTATGGCTTTAGCAGATTTAGAAGATGGTCTTGGCGCGCCTTTATTCGACCGTCTTGGTAAGCGTTTACAGCTCAATGACTTAGGTCGTTTTCTTCTCCCGCAAGCTCTTGAAATCCTTGGCCGCTGTGAAGCTTTCGAGCAGGCAGCCAAAGGTGAACTGCAAAGCATTGACCTTCGTCTCGGTGCGACGCTGACCATTTCCGACTATCTGATGCCAGATCTGATGGCGGATTTCCTGAAAATCCAGCCACAGGCTCACTTGCAACTGCAGGTCGGCAATACCCGTCAAATGATCGAAGCCGTAAATCAGTTCCAGCTAGATTTGGCCCTGATTGAAGGTTCTTGCCATTTACCACAACTGCAATGTATTCATTGGCGCGATGATGAACTGGCAGTATGCTGTGCGCCGGATCATCCTCTAGCTCAGCTAAACCGTCCGCTCACTGCTGAAGATTTTAAATCGGTTGAATGGATTTTACGTGAAGAAGGTTCAGGAACTCGTGAAGTCTTTGATAATGCCATTTTAAAAGATGTACCTGATGCCAATATTCGTCTGACTCTAGGTCATAATGAAGCGATTCTGAAGATTGTGGCAGGTGGTTTAGGGATGTCCTGTATTTCCAAGCTGGCGATTGAACCTTTGCAGGAAAAAGGTCAACTGGTCATTCTGAATACTCCATTCTGGTCACTCACCCGTCCTTTATTTATGCTGGTACACCGCCAAAAATATCAAGGACCAGGTCTTAAAGCCTTTATGAAATTCTGTGAAGCATAAATTTCACTTTCAATAAAAAAAAGCGCCTTTTGGCGCTTTTTTTTATTTACCGATGTCCAAATTGGCTTTCACATGGGATCCCATCGCCATCACCATCCATTTTGGTATTTGGACAATTTCTTAAAAAGTATAAAGCTTCTTCATATGAACTCATTTGACTACAATGCTGTCGTCCATCACAGCTAAAATTCTGCTGTACTTGTGGTTCTTCAACTATACGTTGCACTTCTACTGGCTGTATTCTGCTGCTTTGCCAATCCTGATATTTGTTATAAACCGCATAGGCTAAGCCAATCATAATCAGAAATCCAATGTAAGTGCTAAAGCTACTTTTCTTCTCTTGAGATTGTTTTCGTTGAGTAATACGAGGCTTATTTTCTAATGCTCGTGACTGAGGCGTATGTCGAGGGGTTTCCGTTTTGAGATCCAAACGCACAATATTGTCTGCTTTAAACTTGCCTGCATCCTGTACTTTGAGAAACTTTAACCTTTCCCCAACTTTTGGTGGCACATTCTTATTTGGAAAGTCTTTAATATGGAAGAATAAATCTTTTGACTCACCCGCTATCTCAATAAAACCAAAACCTCGTTCTTCGTTATAGGTCTTGATCTTCCCCTCTAAAAACATAATTCACTCTATTGTTTGATATTTTTAACTATTGTATTCAAAAAGCGTTTTTAATTCTAAAAATAAAAAAGCACCGTAAGACATTGCTGTCCCACAATTTTTCACAAGAGGAAGCTCAAATGAGCTTCCTCTTGTTTTATGGGTATTTTATCGGGTGAAAATAAAGCTTTTAAAGTTCTTCTTTCAAACAAATTCACTTGAATTATTC